>JAEEZH010000096.1 GCA_016288495.1 Lachnospiraceae bacterium | reverse complement strand
AGATAGCAGCCCTTCTGGCAGCAAACGAGGCGTCGGAGGAAAGCGCGCCCGCAGAGGAAGAATTACCTGTGGCTGAGGAACTCCCCGTGGAAGAGGAACTGCCTGCGCCTCCTGTGAATGACGATCCGAATCATGTCATGACTCCTGAGGAGATAGCAGCCCTTCTGGCAGCGAACGAGGCTACGGAGGAAAGCGCGCCTGCAGAGGAACTTCCTGTGGAGGAAGAACTGCCTGCCGTGGATGCGATACCTGAAACGGAAGAAATACCTGAACCGGCTGAAAATATGACCCTCAGTGATGAATCGCTGGCGGATCTTCTGGAGGCGATCCCCGAGTTGTCCGATGAGCCGGGAGCGGCCCCGGCTTATGAGATGCCTGACGGTCTGAATGATATTGATATCAGCATGTCTTCGGAAAACGGAGAGGAAGAGCGTGAAATAGAGATAGATCTGGATGCTATAGGCGGACTGGACAGTATCGATCTGCCGGATGGACCTTCGCTTGAGACGGATCTGAGTGACAGTGACCTGTTTGATATTTCCCTGGATGGTGAGATCGATGAATCGCTGGCCAGTGAACTGTCTGAATCAGATGCGGACGGCGCAGCGATAAATGCCCTGCTTTCAGCAGATGCGGAGGGCTCACTGATAGATGAAGATGTGTTGGCTATTCTTGAGGGGACCGATGACGGAGAGGCCTCTGAGGGAAGTGACGAGCCTATAGATGTCTTTGCCATGGATGAGGAGGAGAATGCCCAGAGTGTACTCTTTGGTGACATAGATGGTCTTTCCGATGCACCGGGGCAGGAGGAGCCTAAAGAAAAGAAGGGCCTGCTTGCGAGGATAATAGAAGCGATCTTTGGCAAAAAAGGCAAAAAAGGCGAAGAAGAAGGCGAGGACGAGGAAGGAAAAGACCAGGGACTGGAGGCTGCAAATCCTGCCGGCGATGAGAATATGGAGATCCTGAAACAGCTGGATGCGCTGGATGAAGAGGAAGCTCCGAAAAAGAAAGAAAAGAAGAAGAAAGAGAAAAAAGAAAAGCCTAAGAAGGAAAAGAAGAAAAAAGAGAAGAAACCGAAGCCTAAGAAAGAAAAGAAGCCCAAAAAGGAAAGGGTCATTGAGTATGAGCCGGGCAAGCCTATTTCAAAGAAGTTTATTGCGGCTATCGCATTTATGTCCGTTTCATTCCTTGCTCTGTTCATCCTGGCGATAACCAAGCTCCCGGGCTTTACCTATGCTCGTGAGGCAAGGGAGGCTTTTGCGAATGAAGATTATGAAACGGTTTACAAGAAGCTGGCGGGAGTAAAGCTTAAGGGCAGTGATGAAGAACTGTATCAGAAGTCTTTCCTCCTGATGAAGATGAAAAGATATGGTCAGATGTGCGACCACTGGATGGCAGAGGGCGATATGGTCAGGGCTGTGGATGTGATGGTACAGGCTGTCGGAGCCCATGACAAGTATGCACAGACCGCAGAAGAATACGGTGTCTATGAGATATATCAGGGATATTATGATCAGATCAGGGAGAAGATGGACTCCGTACCCCTTGATGAAGATCAGGCCAGGGCTTTTGCGCTGATAACCGATAAGACCCAGTATTCCATAGCCATAGAGGATTATCTGTACGGGGAAAGGGAGATAATCCCCAACATCCCCGATGAGGTGCTCCGTCAATATGAAGAGGACGCCGAAGAGGGTGAAGAGCCTGAGGGCGATGGCGAAGAGTCCGAGGGAGATTCCGAAGAAGAGTATGATGAGGAAGGCGAAGAGGAATACGAAGAAGAGTCTGATGAAGAGTATGACGAGGAGTCTGAAGAGGAATATGAGACTGAAGAGCAGGATGACGGATCAGGCGAACCGGTAGATCTGTTTACCTTTGACGTGCAACAGGATTCACAGGGAAATTATCACGCGGGAGAGTGAGGATGATCACAGTTATAGATTATGATGCCGGAAATATCATGAGCGTCATAAAAGCATTTGAATATCTTGGCGAAAAGGTTTCGCTTACAGCTGACAGGTCCGAGATACTGAAAGCTGACAGGCTGGTGCTTCCCGGGGTGGGGGCTTTTGGGGATTGTATGGACAAACTGAACAGCCGCGGCCTGCCTGAAGTGATCAGGGAAGCTGTGGGAAACGGGATCCCGTTTATGGGGATCTGCCTTGGACTTCAGCTGATGTTTGAAGACAGCGAGGAGGCACCGGGGGTCGGCGGCCTCTCACTTATGAAAGGTCATGTGAAAAGACTTCCCCAGACGGATGGATTGAAGATCCCCAATATAGGCTGGAATTCTCTGGATCTTCCCCGTGAGAGCAGACTGTTTGAAGGAATTAAGGATGGCAGTTTCGTTTATTTTGTGCATTCCTATTATCTTTCGGCTTCCGATGAAGATGTGGTCTGCGCCACCATTGACTATGGGACAAAGGTACATGCGGCTGTTGAAAAGGACAAGATCTTCGGCTGCCAGTTCCATCCGGAAAAAAGCTCGGATACGGGACTTAGCATAATCAGGAATTTTTTAAAGGTGAAATAGAAGGGCCATATGCATACTAAAAGAATAATCCCCTGTCTGGATGTGAATGACAACAGGGTGGTAAAGGGAATCAATTTTGTAAATCTGAGAGACGCCGGAGATCCGGTGGAAGTGGCGGCCGCTTATGACAAGGCGGGGGCTGACGAGCTGGTATTTCTGGATATAACGGCTTCTTCCGACCACAGAAACACCGTGGTGGATATGGTGAGGGCTGTGGCCGAGAAGGTGTTCATACCTTTTACCGTAGGCGGAGGTATCCGCAGTGTGGATGATTTCAGGGATATATTAAGGGCCGGAGCGGACAAGGTATCCGTCAATTCGGCTGCGATCATGAATCCGGAGCTCATAAGCGAAGCGGCTGAAAAGTTTGGAAGCCAGTGTGTGGTGGTGGCCATCGATGCGAAAAGGCATGGAGATTCATGGCATATTTATAAAAACGGCGGAAGAGTGGATATGGGACTGGACGCCATAGAGTGGGCCATGGAAGCCGAGCGGCGTGGTGCCGGTGAACTGCTGGTGACCAGTATGGACTGCGACGGGACAAAAGAAGGGTATGATATAGAACTCACCCGCAGGATCGCAGAGAGCGTGTCGATACCGGTGATCGCATCGGGGGGAGCAGGTGAAAAAAAGCATTTTTACGATGCGCTTACCGAGGGCTGTGCCGAGGCTGCCCTGGCAGCATCGCTTTTCCATTACAAGGAGCTTGAGATCATGGATCTGAAGGGCTACCTTAAAGAAAAGGGCGTACCTGTAAGGGTGTAGCTTTATAAGTATTTAACATAAAGTGATATGGTCTGATACGTAGATTATATATATGGTTTTGAAAGGAGAAAAGGGGATGAATATACTTCGTGTTTTAAAAAGGAGACTGGCGCTGTTTTTGTCGGCGTGTATGATCCTCGGAGGATCCGGTGTGGGATCCCTTGTGCCTGTGCAGGTCTATGCCGCTGATAAGATCGTACCTTATATTGTTCAAAAGCCTGTTCCTTCGCCCATAACCGAGGGACAGACATTGGGGGACAGTGTGCTTACAGGGGGCGTGGCTCACGTAAGTGTGAGTGATGCTTCTGTGGTAGCCGGAACCTTCAAGTGGAGGACTCCTGCCATAAAACCAAAGGTGGAGGATAGCGGTATTTCGGGATATTCCGTATATTTCATTCCCAATGATACGGATAAATATGAGAGAGCGGAATTTAAAGTAAGGATAAGCGTGAACGCGGTTCCCGATTCCGGTGATGGCAAGACCGACGAAGGCGGCGGTGAAGGCGGCTCCGGTGAAGGCGGTTCGGGCGAAGGCGGTGAAGGCGGTGGCGGCACCGATCTGCCCGCTGAGGATTCTCCCATAAAATCCCTGACTCTTGGCGGGGGTATGGTGAAGTTTTCGAAGAAGAATGTGGTTTCGACGGGAAGCATAAACATCACATATAATTCAAGACCTACGTATACCGGCAAGACCATAAAATATCAGACTCTCGGCATCACGGCTAATTTCGACGGGATGCTTGACGGAGTTGTTTCGAACCCCAGGAATTACAAGAGCGCAGACTTTTTTACACTTAAGGTCAAGACGAAGGACAGCCTTCATGCATCTGTGAGTGAGGGCAGGGTTTCGGATTATGTGTCTTATCCGTACTTCACCATGACCATGAAGTTTAGTTCCAAGGCCATGAAAAATGCGGGGATAAGCGATGCGGAGATAAAAGCCATGAAGAAAAGGGTGAGAGCCATGAAGAAGGTTCTCAAGGACAGGGAGGTGTCTTTTGATATCCTGCCTGTGGATATATCCTCACCTTCCGCATCCGTGACCGGTGAAGCGGTATTTGTTAACGGGAAGCTTAAGACCGTGAAAAATGTGATCGTAAAGGCCAACTGCAACGGTGAGATAAGGACCTTCAAGCTGGGAAAGAAATCATTTTACGCCTCTGTCCTGGATTCCCAGAAGGGTATAGTTTCCATCACCGGAAAGAATGATTTCGAAGGCACCTGTGTACTGAAATAGGCTGTATGGTAAACGGAATAATAAATGTAAATAAGGGCGCAGGCTTTACATCCTTTGATGTGGTGGCAAGGCTGCGCCGCATTTTCGGACAAAAGAAGATAGGGCACACCGGTACTCTGGATCCCCAGGCTACCGGTGTGCTTCCTGTATGTCTGGGGAACGCCACAAGGGTTTGCGGTCTTCTGACAGATGAGACCAAGACCTATGAAGCGCTGATGCGCCTCGGAAAGGTGACGGATACCCAGGATATATGGGGAAGCGTGCTGTCTGAAAAAAAAGTGGATGCCGGGGCGGATGAAATACGTGATGCACTTTTGTCCTTTGTGGGTGATTATGAGCAGATCCCGCCCATGTATTCCGCAAAGAAAAAGGATGGAAAGAAACTGTATGAGCTGGCCCGGGAGGGCATCAGCGTGGAGAGAAAAGCCTGCAGTGTCAGGATCTTTTCCATTGATGATATCCGGATGACGGATGATACGGGAGTCAGGTTTTCAGTGACCTGTTCTAAGGGAACATATATCCGTACTCTTTGTCATGATGTGGGGGCGCGCCTTGGCTGCGGTGCCTGCATGGAGGAACTGAAAAGGACCCGTGTGGGCTGTTTTTGCCTGGAGGATGCCCTGACACTTGAGGCCATAGAGGAGCTGGCGGGGGAAAACCCTGAGCAGTCGGCTGTGATGGAACATGTCAGGGCTGTGGATGTGTTGTTTGAAGACTATCCCCGGGTGATGGTCAGCGAGGGCGATGAAAAGGCTTTGCTGAACGGAAACCCGTTGCCCTCAGGTGTTCTTGAGGCCGCGGATGTCTCAGATGGTAAACAGGTGAGAGTATATGATCCGAAGGGTATTTTTAAGGCGGTTTACAGATATGATAAGACCGCAGATCTGCTCAAGCCTCATAAAATGTTTTTATGACGATACTTGCAAAAAAGTGTAAATGATAGTATAATTCTATCGGTTGTACGCCAATCATGGCGACCGGCGGGATTAGTACATCGGTAGTACATCGGCTTCCCAAGCCGAGGAGGCGGGTTCGATTCCCGTATCTCGCTTAAAAGAGCGTCAGAACGGATAGGGTCATTATCCGGCCTGACGTTCTTGTTTTTTGTAGTAAGAAGTAAAGTATAATAAGATCCTTCGATGCTGTCATTCTGAGCGGAGCGAAGAATCTTTGAGTGATGAGGGATTATGAGAATGAGAAAGAGTATCAGCAGAATAATTTGCAGGATCCTGGTCATGGTCATGATCGCAGAGAGTCTGGTTATCGGAACATATGCGGCGGAGCCGGGGCCGGCAACCCAGCCGGACACTTTGGACTGTGTGGGAGCGGAGGATTATGAGATAATCCCAGATGCGGAAAATGCAGGGATCAAAGTGCTGGATGAAAACGGCAATGAGCTGGATGTGTCGGATGAAAAGTGCAGGAAAGCCATGGATACCTACAGCGCTATAGTCGATCAGTTTTCGGGCAAGACCATAGATATGAGCGGTTATGACTGTACGGACGCCCTCATCGAGGTCCTTAAGGGACAGAAGGAAGAAGCAATATCCGGAGAGGAAGAAGACGAGGATCTGAGTGAAGAGACTGCGGTTGAAACAGCCTCAGGTGATTTGGACGGAAGTGACAAAGATACCAAGGAAACGAATGGCAGCAATGAAACACAGGAATCCTTAGATGCCGATTCAAACAGTGCCGATGTAAAACGGGGTGAGGCTGAGGATGAAAAAGATGAGGTTACTCTGAAGGCACCCGTTATCGATAAAGACGATGTGACCTGGGATTGTGTCTGGTTTGGTGCACATAATGAAAGTGATGATAAGGATAAAGTGGAAGCCCTCAAGTGGAGGGTGCTGGAAACCGACGGTGAGACTGCCCTTTTGATGGCGGATAAGCCTTTTGCCACCCGTCCTTTTCATTCCAAGGCGGTAACGACTACTGCCCCTCTTAAGGGGTATAAGGATTCCACCCTGAGAACATATGCAGAGAACGGCTTTTTTAACGATGCCTTCAATACCATGGAACAGCTGGCTATAGCTCCCAAGGATGGTGAGGCAAAGATCACCATACCTACCTGGGATATGCTCTGTCGTAAGGAATACGGATTCGCGGATGATAATGCCAGGGCTTCTTCAAATATGGGATACTGGCTTGATGCTCCGATAGATGACAAATATGTGTTTGTTGATGATAAGGGTCAGAAGGCTGAGGAAAAGATCATAAAGATCAGCAGGTTTGCCAGTGCGGGTAATAAGTTCAGAGGCTTCAGACCGGTCATCAGGATAAATCTGGATAAGGACGAGGAATGGAGTTATGCGGGAACCTTCAGCCTTAAGGGCGGGGCAAAGGAAGTGGATTCCGGTTTTGTTACTGAGATCGAGCTGGATCCCGGTGAAGACAATACCGTAAACGACAAGGATTCCGAAAAGATAAAGGTGGTTAAAGGAAAGCCTGTCAGGGAGTTCCCTGACGCCGAAAAACGTCAGCACGATTTTCTGGGCTGGTATGCCGACGATAACGGCGGAGCAAAATACACGTCGGATTCCGTCATCCCCGATGACGTGGAGACCTTGTATGCACATTATGCCAGCAAATATTCGAATACTTACAAGTTCAATGAAAGAGTTACATTGAAGATGGCTGACAGCCCGAAAAATGGCAGTATACCGTTTTTGTCAAACGGCTTTGACTTTGACTTTGCCGGAATATCCACCAGCCTTGTCTATGACAGGGTGGCCGGGACCTATGAGGTGGGTATCGGCTTTGATATGGCGCGAGCCAAGGATCTCCAGGAAGAGGGCAGTTTAAAGAACTTTCTCAAGGCGGAGGGTAAGGATCTGTCCGAAACCTGTGAGAGTGTGTGCAAGGCTTTAAGCGACGCCAGAGATCTTGGGAACATTTCAAAGCCCATAAAAGTCACCGAAGGCAATTGGGAACCGTCACTTACGGTGATGGGTTATGCGGAGGGAACTTTGGGCGATGACGGCCTGAGTGCTCCAGAGGCCGGCAGGCTTTTTATCGGGTTTGAGATATACACAGATAATGAATGGCAGACTGCGATCTGTTGGATACCCATTGCCATAAGGCTTAAATTCGGAGCTGAGGGCAGTCTTACCCTTGGTATCGAGGAAACCGACGCTTTTGCCAAAACCCTGGTAGGTGATGCGGAGATCGTACTTCCCGGCATAGAGCTGAGAGTGGGAGTGGGTCTGGCAAGAGTCTGCTCTATCGGAGTATACGGTGTCGCCCAGAACCGTATCGATATTGAATTTGGAAGGGACGGCAGATCCGGCAAGACGGCTGGGTGGTGGTACCTGAAGGGAGAAGCCGGAGGTTATGTCCATGTGCTGTTTATCGATCACAAAAAGAAATTTATAGATGGTACCATACAGATATATGATTGGGGTAGACATACCACCAATCCTCTGGGATCATATGATGACATTTACGATTATGAGATGGTGGAAGAATATGAGGTGAAACGCACCCATGAGGACCCGGTAGCAGACTGGCTGGGAGGGTCTCCCGAAGTATGTGAGCAAAAAGGTGAGGGTGAAGAAGTCCTCGGATATGAGTATAATTCCGGCAACGGTTCACTGGGGGACGGAAGAGCTCCTATCCTCAGGGATATGTATGACATGCCCGAGCCCTCTGTAGCCCAGACTGATGATAATACGGCTGTCCTTGCGTTCATGGCAGAGAATAACGGCAAGGATGTGCTGACGGGAGATGATGTCAGGGCATACTATTCGGTATGGGATAATGTAAACAATAAGTGGAGTGAGCCCGCGTTTATTGATGAAGCTTCCGGTACGGCTGAATTCTATCCTGTACTTACCACCGACGGTGATGATATCTGGGCGATCTGGATGGACTCGGAGTCAGGTATCAGTGAAGAGGATGCTGCCGTTCTGGAGAGTATAAAAGGTGATACGCTGACGAAGGAACAGATCGCCGTGCTTGACAGGTGTGCCGGGAAATTTGAGATAAAGGCTGCCAGATTTGATGGTACACAAAATAAATTCACGGATTTTGAAACTCTGACAAATGAGAATAAGATGTGTTCCAGACCCGCTGTCGCAGCCGAGGACGGAAAGGTATATGCGGCATGGCTGACAGATAATGACGTGGATTTCGGAGGCGTGTCAGAACAGTCAAAGGATCAGGGGACGGAGAGTATCATGACTGCCGTCTTTGACGGTACAAAGTGGAGCGATCCGGTTACGGTGGAATGGGGACAGGCGACCTATACCGATATGAATGGGGGAATGGTCGGAGATAAACCTGTAGTGGTCGATGTCAAGGATAAGGACAGGGCTCTCACGGATTCGGAGGATGAGCTGCTTTATGCAAGACCACTGTCAGGCGGTAAAGAGATACAGCTTTCGGAGCATGAGGCCCACAGTCCCGACTTTGGCGTGATAGATAAAAAAGATGCGCTGATCTGGTATGAGGACGGGATCCTCAGATACACCACGGATCTGAATACGAAGAAGGATATCGCTTTTGAAGATACTTCCGCTCTTTCACCCGGGTTTACTGTTCTTGATGATTATTCCCAGGCTGAAGAAGGAGGGACGATCATCCTGTGTGCTTCAAAGGATCCGGAATATGATCCCGAGGATGAAAACAGTGAGGTGTCGCCTTATCGCGGAATATACGCTTACTGCCTGGAGGATGATGAGGCTGGTGAAGTGAATGCCGGCTGGCCCATCTATATCGAGAATACCGGAGTGTATGGAGATGTGGGAACCATGACGGGGCTGTGGAAGCTGGATGATGAAGGAGATGTGACGGATCTGCTGTTGATCTATCCTGAGACCCGGACTGATTTCAAGGCAAAAGACACAGAGACCTTCAGCATGAATACCACCATGTTTATGACTTCCTTCCTGAATGATGCTGAGTTGGAGATAGATGAGGAGGAGGACGAGCTGTTTGTCGATCCCGAGGATATCAAACCGGGCGAAAGCGTATCCCTTGATTTTGCCGTAAAGAACAACAGCTTCCTGGATGTGGAAGATCTGTGGGTGACTGTTAAGCTCGGTGATAAGGTGATCAGGAAAGGAAAGATCAATACTGCCGATCCGATCGAGGCCGGGGACGAGACCATGGTCACCGTGGAAGTGGATGTCCCTGATGATATCAAGAAGGGTGACCATCTTACCGTCAGGATCGATTCCGATGAACAGATGGATTCCGATGAAGACAGGGAGATCGATTTTAATGTGGGGAATGTCAACCTTACGCTTGACCAGGAGGTGTCGGGAGACGGCAACGGTATATCAGTGAGATATTCCGTGGAAAACTCCAGTGTGATCGACACCACAGGTACTTTCAGACTTTATACGAAGGATCAAAATGATAATAAGAAGATCCTGTTTGAGGAAAAGGATGTGGACTTCCCTTCAAAGAAGACTGTCACGGCTGAGTTCGATGAACATGAGCTGGATGAAATGGCCGGTGTGGGAGATGTGATCTACGCCGAAGTGGAGGATGTGGACGGAAATAAATATGAGAGAGCGCTGGGTGACAGCGGGGACTTTTTCAAGGTGACCGGAGGCAAGGCCGATGAAGTAGTGCTGTCAAAGAAGGAACTGATCCTTCCAAAGGGAGGCAGTGAGACACTGACTGCCACCATAGTACCGGCAGCGCTTTCAGAAACCGGTGTATACTGGTGCTCCACCGATGAGAGCGTGGCTAAGGTGGACAGTAACGGAAGGGTTACTGCCATCGGTGCAGGTACCGCTGAGGTGATCGCCACAGCCAATGACGGAAGCGGAGCCAGATCCGCGGCATCCGTTACCGTGAACTACGGAGATCTGGCCGCCGAAGGGGATACGGATGCCCTGATACCTGTAAAGGATTCCCGGGGAAAGGTAAAAGGCTTCGCCCTTACGCTTTCCGAAAACAGGACATCAGCAGTGGTGACTGTGGCAAAGGGAAACAAGTTTACCATAGAAAATGCTAAAAAAGGAACTTTCTCCTATAAGGTGACCACGGATAAAAAGCTTGTGGGGGTCAGCAAAAAAGGCGTGGTCAAGGCTAAGAAGCCGACAGACGGAGTGGTCATCTCCTATATCGACGAAAGGACCGGCAGGACTGTGGAGGTGACGGTGAGAGTCAGGGAGATGAAGTTCGCCGGAAGCAAGAACCTTAAGACTACCGTTTCTCCCAACGAAGCTTTTGACCTGGTTCCGGAGATATTGATGAATTCCGAATTCAGGCCGAAGAATGAAAAATACAAGAAGACAGTTCCCGATCTTGTTTATGCCAAGGATAAGACCGGTAAATGGCATGTGACCGGAAAGCCTGTGAAAAGCGGCAGCGTGAGCATACCGGTATATGTCTACGGTAAAAAGTTCAATATGAGGATAAAAGCGAAATGATCCTTGAAAATAAAGAAATAAACGGAGGTTTATATGGAAAAGCTATTTAAACTCAAAGAAAACGGCACTACTGTACGTACAGAGGTTCTGGCCGGTCTGACCACCTTCATGACCATGGCATATATCATTGCCCTGAACCCGAATCTTCTGACGAATTTCGATGTGGGCTCACCCCTTTGGAACGGAGTGTTCCTAGCCACCTGTCTGGCTTCCGCCATAGGTACCGTATGTATGGCCTTCATTGCCAACAAGCCCTTTGTAATGGCTCCCGGTATGGGACTGAATTCGTTCTTTGCGGTTGTTGTCGCAAACATAGCCGTCATTAACGGCGTTGAATACACAAACGCTTTTCAGGCGGGTCTTTGTATCATACTGGTGGAGGGTGTCGTTTTTCTCATCCTTTCCGTTCTCAATGTGCGTGAGAGGATAGTGGGAGCGATCCCTCTTGGAATAAGGCTCGGCATCGGACCTGCCATCGGTATTATGCTTATGAATATAGGCTTTGGTTCGAACGTGGGTGTATACGCTGAGGGCAACGGATATTCATCACCCTTTTATGTGATGAGGGATTTCTTCGGAGCCATGAGCCCCAAATACCTTTCCACCACCATGGGCGCCGAGTATACACAGATGGTCATTACCGTAATAACCATGTTTGTCGGACTTATGGTGATCATCATTCTTTCAAAGAAGGGCGTAAAGGCTGCAGTGCTCCTGGGCATGTTGGTAGCATCGGTCATTTATTGGATATGTGATGCCCTTGTCCTTGGCCAGAATCCTTTTGCCTCACTGGCTACGGCTTCCTTTATTCCTCCTTTTAAGGATATGGCAGCTACCACCCTGTTTAAGTTTGATTTTGCCGGCTTCTTTAACATAGGTTTCTTTACCGCCATCACCCTTATCATTACCTTCTGTATCATAGATATGTTTGATACCATCGGCACTCTGGTGGGTACGGCATCCAGGGCAGGTATGACTGATGAAAATGGCAATATGCCTCAGCTGAAGGAGGCTCTGCTTTCCGACGCTATAGGTACGGTGACGGGTGCATGTACAGGTACTTCCACCGTTACCACCTTTGTGGAATCCGCTTCCGGAGTGGAGGCAGGAGGACGTACCGGACTTACCGCACTGGTATCCGGTCTCATGTTCCTGGCCTGCATTTTCATAGCCCCCATAGCAGCCATCATCCCTGCCGCAGCTACCAGCGCCGCTCTTATATATGTGGGCATACTGATGCTCATAGGTCTGGGCAGGATCGATTTCAGAAATGTGGATGAGGCGATCCCCGTATTCATCATGCTGCTGGCCATGCCCATATCAGGCTCCATAGGACATGGTATAGGCCTTGCCATGATAGTATATACGTTCATCAAGGTTTTCTCAGGTCAGGCAAAAAGAGTTTCACTGCTCACTTATGCGATCTCCCTGCTTTTCCTGATCAAATTCTTCCTGGTAGTATAAGTTTTAGTTGAAATTATACCGGATATAGAATATAATATTTAATCGTGCGGGATGACCGCACGTAAGCCGGCCTGTCGGAATTGGCAGACGAGGCAGACTCAAAATCTGTTGATGGCAACATCGTATGGGTTCAAGTCCCATGGCCGGCATTTTTTGAAGCCATACATCTCAGGGATGTGTGGCTTTACTATTTTTAGTATCTTTAAGATTATTGTGTAGTGTCAGGTTCTTATGAGGAAAGATTATGAGTACCCCCAAAAACGATATGGAAAACAGACTGGCCTGTTTAAGGAGTGAACTGAAAAAAGCAGGGGCGGCTGCCTTTCTTTGCACCGCCTGTGATCCCCATGGATCGGAATACATAAGCGATCATTACAAGGTGGCGGAATATCTGTCCGGTTTTACCGGCGAAAACGCCACGCTTTTTGTAAATATGGATGAAGCCCTGCTGTGGACAGACAGCAGATTTTTTATCCAGGGTGAAAGGGAATTATCCGGGAATCCCGTAACTCTTATGAAAAGCGGGGAAGAGGGAGTGCCGACTGTATATGAGCAGTTGTCTTCGACGCTTGCCAAAGGTGATAAGCTGCTCGTTGATTTGTCCTGCGTTGACGGACAGATGAGAAAGAAACTAAGGGAAACCTGTGGGGAAAAGAGCTTTGAGCTTTTGGATGATGAGGGTATCGCCGACCGGATATGGCCGGACAGGCCGCCGGTCCTTGCCTATCCGGTGGAAATAGCGGATGATGATATCTATGGCGGGAGCATAGAGGAAAAGCTGGCCGCACTCAGGGAGAAAATGTCCGAAAAAAAGATCGGTGAATACTTTGAGTCAAGGCTTGATAACCTGATGTGGCTCTTTAACCTTAGGGGGAGGGATATACCCTACAACACCCTGGCTTTTGCCCACGGACGGATCACGGATAGTGAGGCTGTCGTATACCTGTATGATGGGGCGGTAAGCGATGCGCTTCGAAAACATCTTTTTTCAAAGGGCGTGGAAGTCAGAAGATATGATGAGTTTAAACGGCCAAAGGAAGATCCGGCGGACCTTATCAGCTCGCTTAAAGCTTGTAAAACAGACGCCCAGATAAGGAATATAAGGAAGTATTTTGAAGAGGATTCAAAGGCCGTCACAGACTTTCTGGCTTTTGTGAAAAATGAACTGGAAAAGAATGGCGAGCTGACGGAAAAAAGCGCGGCCCTGTATCTTCATGAAAGAAGAAAACAGATAGACGGCTTTATGGGGGAATCCTTTGAGACCATATCGGCCTATGGGGCCAATGCGGCTCTGCCACATTATTCGTCAGGCTCATCTGAAGAGGATGTGAAGATCAAAAAAAGGAGCTTTTATCTGTGCGACAGCGGCGGTCTGTATCCGGGTGTCACTACGGATGTCACCAGGACCATAGCCTGCGGAGAGCTTAGTGATGAAGAGAGGCGGGCTTATACACTGGTGGTGGCAGGCTGGGTGAGGCTTATGAACGCGGTGTGGCGTGAGGGATGTACCGGACAGAATCTGGATATCCTGGCCAGAGAAAGACTGTGGCAGGCAGGACTTGATTACGGTCACGGAACGGGCCACGGAGTGGGAGCGGGCCTGTGTGTCCACGAAGGCCCCCAGTCCATCAGCTACAGGAGCCGTGGTGAGGCGGTGGAGTTAAAGCCGGGCATGCTGGTGACCTGCGAACCCGGTTATTACAAGGACGGCCCCATGTCCGAGGACGATGAGAGAGGCTTTGGTATCAGGATCGAAAATACGCTTTTGGTGGTGAAGGCCGAAAAGGAGGGCTTTTTGAAATTTGAGCCTCTGACGCTGGTACCCATAGACCTGACGGCTCTTGACAGGGAACTACTGACAGATGAGGAGTCAAGGCTGATAGACGAATACCATGAGCTGGTAAGGCAAAGGCTCGGTTGATTGACAATTACAGAAGCTGTAAGGTATAATTGACCACCTGAAAGAGGAAACAATATCTGAAGTGAAAAAGAGAGGATATTATGCTATGAAAAAGAAGATCTATGTGACCTGTGCTGTCATAACAGTTATCTGCATTGCGATCATTGCTTATTGTATGGGCAAGTCGGCGGGCTCAAAAGCCCAGGCTCCGGCAGAGGCTCCCGCTACCGCACCGCAGGAGACAGAACAGCCTTCGGCAAAGGAAGAACCGGCTCCCGCTCCCGAGACTACGGAAGCTGAGGCTGAAAAGGAAAAGACCGAAGAAGCAAAAGAGACTGAAGAAGTAAAGGAGGAGCCTGCTTCCGATGCACAGGCTTATGACCTGGAGTATTGGACTGAGGGTTCAAAGGTGGCGCAGTCCATCAGGGATTTTGTGGCTGAGGTAAGTGATGAAAGCAAGTCATCCTTTGTTCCCGAGGAGGACAGGATCGCCTGCTTTGATATGGACGGAACCTTTATCGGTGAGCTGTATCCCACTTATTTTGATACCTGTATGTTCGTGTACAGGGTGCTGGAGGATGAGGACTATGAGGCAGATGCCGAGATGACTTCCTTTGCACAGAAGGTGAGAGACGCCATGAATGACGGTACGGTCGGGGAAGTGGATATGCAGGATCTGGCCAGGCATTTTGCGAAATGCTATT
>JAEEZH010000095.1 GCA_016288495.1 Lachnospiraceae bacterium | reverse complement strand
GCATCAAAATGCGACTTAACACATTAAGGAAAGAAATGAAGAAAGGTGCGTAATTTCTATGAATCTCAGACCTGAAGAAATCAGTTCGGTGATAAAAGAACAGATCAAAAGATATTCTGCGCAGCTTGAAGTTTCGGATGTTGGTACGGTTATCCAGGTGGCTGACGGCATTGCCCGTGTTCACGGTCTTGAAAAGGCTATGATGAACGAGCTTCTGGAGTTCCCCGGAGAAGTATACGGCATGGTACTTAACCTGGAAGAGGATAATGTCGGTGTCGTACTTCTGGGTGATAACAGAAATATCAACGAGGGAGATACCGTTAAATCCACCGGACGCGTGGTTGAGGTGCCTGTAGGCGATGCTCTTACCGGACGCGTGGTAAATTCCCTGGGTCAGCCTATTGACGGCAAGGGCCCCATCCAGACAGATAAGTTCCGTAAAATAGAGAGAGTGGCTTCGGGCGTTATCACCCGTAAGTCAGTGGATACTCCTCTCCAGACAGGAATTAAGGCCATAGACGCCATGGTTCCTATAGGAAGAGGCCAGAGAGAGCTGATCATCGGTGACAGACAGACGGGAAAGACCGCCATCGCCATCGATACCATCATCAATCAGAAGGGCCAGGGAGTAAAATGTATATATGTGGCTATAGGCCAGAAGGCTTCCACGGTGGCATCCATCGTGAAGAGCCTGGAGGAATACGGCGCCATGGCGTACACCACGGTGGTGGCCGCTACGGCATCGGAGCTGGCTCCTTTGCAGTATATAGCTCCCTATTCCGGCTGTGCCATCGGTGAGGAGTGGATGGAGAACGGCGAGGATGTGCTGGTGATCTATGACGATCTGTCCAAGCACGCTACCGCTTACCGTACACTTTCACTTCTGCTGAGACGTCCCCCGGGACGTGAGGCATATCCCGGTGATGTATTCTATCTCCATTCAAGGCTTCTGGAGAGAGCAGCCAGGATGAGCGAGGAGTACGGCGGAGGTTCGCTTACCGCCCTGCCCATTATCGAGACGCAGGCGGGCGATGTATCCGCATATATCCCGACCAACGTTATTTCCATCACCGACGGACAGATCTATCTGGAGTCGGAGATGTTCAATTCCGGTTTCAGACCTGCGGTAAATGCGGGACTTTCCGTATCCCGAGTAGGAGGCGCGGCCCAGATCAAGGCTATGAAGAGCATCGCTTCCCCTATCCGTGTGGATCTGGCGCAGTACAGGGAGCTGGCTTCCTTTGCACAGTTCGGTTCGGAGCTTGACGATGATACGAAGCAGAGACTTGCACAGGGTGAGAGGATCAAGGAGATCCTTAAGCAGCCTCAGTACAAGCCCATGCCCGTGGAATACCAGGTCATGATCATCTTTACGGCAGTGAACAAATATCTGCTGGATGTGCCTGTAGCCGATATCATGAGATTTGAGTCGGAGTTCTTTGAGTTCATCGACACAAAATATCCGGAGATACCGACCGCCATCAAGGAGAGCAAGGTGATCTCAGATGAGACCGGGGATAAGCTTAAGAAGGCCATAGAGGAATTCAAGGCTGATTTTTTGAAATAGTTATGGCAGGAAAGTGAGGAGGCATTAACTTATGGCTTCCATGAGAGACATAAAAAGAAGGCGTATAAGCATTCAGAATACCCAGCAGATCACCAAGGCCATGAAGCTGGTTTCCACGGTGCGTCTGCAGAGGTCGAAGGCCAGGGCCGAGAGATCCAGGGCATATTTTAAATCCATGCAGAAGACGGTGTCTTCCATGCTTGGGCTTTCCCAGAATATAGATCATCCTCTCCTTCGGGAGAATCCTTCGTCCAAAAAGGCGGTTGTCCTGATCAGCTCCAACAGGGGACTGGCGGGAGGCTTCAATTCAAACGTGATCAAGCTGATCACCAAAAATGATCAGACTGCCGGCTGGAACAAGGAGGATGTGCTGGTGTATGCCATCGGAAATAAGGGCAGGGATGCGCTTAACCGCTATGGGTATACCATTATGGCAAATGAGCCCGAGATCATTGAGGAGCCTCTGTATTCGGATGCCCAGAGAGTGGGAAACGATCTGCTTGACAAGTATGCTTCCGGCGAGATCGGTGAGATATATGTGGCATACACAGAGTTTAAAAATACTGTGACCCATATACCGACTTTGATGAGGATACTTCCGGTTTCGGAAGAGGCTGCCCATATGGGAGAGAGCGAAGACGAGATGAATGCGGCTCCCGAACAGGAAGCGGCTGTGGCTCCCATGAACTTTGATCCTTCGGATGAAGAGGTTCTGGGGCGTATCATCCCGAAATATGTCAGCAGCATGCTTTTCGGAGCACTGACCCAGTCCATAGCCAGTGAGAACGGTGCACGTATGCAGGCCATGGACAATGCGACCAACAACGCCGAGGATATGATCCAGCTGCTGTCGCTTCAGTACAACAGGGCTCGTCAGGGCTCCATCACCCAGGAGCTTACCGAGATCATCGCAGGTGCGGAGGCTATCTCCTGATCCCGGATATGAGGTCATTCTGAGCGAAGCGACGCATATCACACCATGAAATGGTGTGATGCCGCCCTTTTGGTGTCATAAGGAATCCACCACTACGTGGTACCCCTTATGCCGAATGACGAGGGGTTGCGAAGCAACAGGAAGAATCTTGCGTCTGTTTGTCATTCTGAGCG
>JAEEZH010000094.1 GCA_016288495.1 Lachnospiraceae bacterium | reverse complement strand
CTTTCCGTTCTGCAGGGTCCTGTTTCCGGTAACCTTGTTACAGGTGGATACACATCTCTGACAGTTAATGCAAAGCTCGTTATAATAGGTAAGGAAGGGATTCTCCTTTTTTACCAGGGCATCATGAGTGGACTTTTCATATTTGGATGTCTCGATGCCGTATTCCCTGGTGAGATCCTGGAGTTTGCACTCACCTGCCTTGCCGCAGGTGATACAGCGCACATCATGATGTGCCAGCAGAAGATTAAGCACCTCCCGGCGGGCGCCGACAACCTTAGAGGACATGGTCTCGACCACCATTCCATCTTTCACTTTTGTATTACAGGAAGTGACCAGGTTCTCTTTACCCTCGATCTCCACCACGCACATCTTGCAGGCACCGATCTCGTTCACATCCTTTAAATAACAGAGGGTAGGTATCCTGATGTCGGCCTGCTTTGCAGCCTCCAGAATGGTGAGTCCCTCCTCTACTTCAAATTTCTTTCCGTCTATCGTAATATTAATCATCAGACTCTGCCTCCTATTATGCTGCCGCAGCCAAAGTGATCGCACCGCAGACACTTACCGCACTCCTGCATGGCTTCTTCATATGACATGCCGTTTTCGATAGGTTCAAAGCTCTTTTTCCTCTCCCGCGCGGATATATCCGTAAGATGTACCCTGCCGTAATGAGTCCTGTCATTCTCCCTGGGTTCGGGCACCTGTATTTCTTCCAGATATTTATGATGGTAACCCAGATACTCGTCTATATTGAGAGCTGCCACCTTACCTGCACCGATGGCCTTGATGACCGTAGCCGGTCCGAATACGCAGTCGCCTCCGGCGAAAACCTTGTCATAGCCCTTGATCCTGGTGGTATCCTCGGTCTCAAAGGTCTTGCGGTGGGGATTCACACTGTATTTCTCAAAAGGAGCGGAAACTATATCCTGTCCGATGGCCATGAGTACCACCTCGCAGGGCATCTCGCGCTCGGGAGCGTTGGCGTCGGTAACTCCGGGCTTACCGGATCTGTCATATTCAAAGATGCGCTGGGGCTGCATAACGAAACCGCTGACCTTGCCGCCCTCACGCTTAATGGCCCTGGGGGCATTCAGGGTGAGAAGCTCCACACCCTCCTCTATGGCTCCCTGTATCTCGGAAGGCAGAGCCGTCATATCCACCTGACGGCGTCTGTAAATGACAGTCACCTCATCCGCCTTGCATCTGATGGCAGAGCGGGCGGCATCCATGGCCACATTTCCTCCGCCTACTACCACCACTCTCTTGCCTGAGAAATCGGGGATGTTGCCCCTGCCTATATCTCCCAGGAAATCAACAGCGGAATATACGCCCTCAGACTCCACGCCCTCTATCCTGACGGATTTGCCCGTCTGGGCGCCGATGGCAACATACACGGCGTTATAATCGTTTACCAGCTCTTCCATCCTCTTTTCATCCACGGCGTGGTTGAGATGGATATCTATATTCCCGGTGGACAGGATGGCATTTATATCCTGATCCAGACGGTTCTTGGGCAGTCTGTAATTCGGGATGCCATAACGGAGCATGCCGCCCAGGGCCTCCCTCTCCTCAAAGACATCCACATGATGTCCCATTAGGGAAAGATAATATGCGGCCGTAAGACCGGAGGGTCCGCCTCCCACTATGGCCACCTTTTTACGGGTGGATACGTTACACTCCGGAGTCTTCACCTGATCCGCGGCGATCTGGTCCACGGCAAATTTTTTAAGTCCGCGGATATTCACAGGGCTGTCAAGCAGATCGCGCCGGCACTTCTCCTCACAGGGATGCTCGCAGATAAAGGCGCAGGCTGTGGGGAAAGGATTGTCCTGTCTGATAAGGTTAATGGCATCGGCATACCTGTGCTCACCGATGAGTGCTATATAACCGGGGATATCCACATGGGCCGGACAGTAGGAGATGCAGGGTACCTTTTGTCCCACATCCTCCTGACAACAATGATCGTTTATATGGCTCATGTACTCGTCACGGAAAAGCTCGGTGCTCTCAAGGACTATCCTGGCAGCCTCATAGCCTATGGCGCAGTCAGCAGTGTCCCTGATCATCTCTCCCAGCGACACCATATCCTCGAAAACAGCCATGTCGGCCTTGCCCTCCAGGATAAGGCGCATCATGTTTTCAAGCTGCTCCAGTCCGTCGCGGCAGGGTACGCACTTACCGCAGGTCTGGGATCTGGCACTCTGAAGGAAAGCCAACTGGACCGCAATGGGACATACTCCCGGCGGATTTGCCTTGACACGCTTCACAAAGCGGTCAAGGAATTTCGTCGTCTTATCATTCATAACATTCTTATGAATCAGATATTTTGTCTGCATACGAAATCTCCTTATCAAAACTTGTAAAAACTCATTATATTTTATAATATAGAGAAAACAAAAGCAAGGAAAGTTAATAAAATGACAATATCGGACAGAACCGTTATAAATGACAGTTTAACAAGGGAAACACCCTTTACCGTGGTAAAGCCCGACGGCTCCCTCGGGGAGGTCACACGCGCCCTGTTAAAAGAACATCTTCTCACGATTTTCATCGATGAGACAAAAGCTATGGAGATATGCTGCACCCCCACCCATCTTCCCGAGCTGGTGGTGGGACGGCTCATCAGTGAAGGATTGTTCGCGGACACCGACGGGATCGATGTTATCGACATCTGCGAACAGGGCCTCAACGCAAAGGTATTTACGAAACAGGGAGGATCTCCCTTTGTTTCATCCCCACAGCTCAGGACCCGGGACACCGCCTTCATTTCCTCCTGCTGTACCGACAACCGGCAGTTTGTGGAGCGCCGGGATGACCTCTCTGTCTCACCCGGACAAAAATACAAAACCATGGGACTGCCGCCTGCCGCCGAAGTTAACCGTAAAACGAAAGCATCCGTATCAGGATCGGATATCTTCGCTGTGACGGAATTTGCGAACAAGGATATGAAGCTTCACAAAGAAACCTCCGGGACCCACAGCTGCTACCTGTATCACAAGAGCAGCGTGATCTTTTCCTGCGAGGACATCGGCAGACACAACGCCCTGGATAAGGCCATCGGAAAAATATATCTGGAAAGACTGGATCCCGGCGAATGCATCGTCTACACCACAGGTCGAACGCCTCTTGATATGATCAGAAAAGCCGTAAGGGCAGGGCTTTGCGCCCTCGTATCCAAATCAGTTCCCACCTATGAGGCCGCCATGCTGGCAAAAGAATACGGCCTGCTGCTGTGCAGCCGCTCCTGGCCGGATTCTTACGAGACAGTGTGATGTACCGGAAGTTTTAAAAAATGAGATAACATATCTGACATGAAGATCACCGGTTATATTTTGGAAGACCATAATGAAATGCCCTGGGCCTATACCTGCCACCGCCTCATCGAAGAGGCCAAAAAGGCAGATATGGACCTGCGTCTTATCGGCATCCACCAGACCGTCCTCGAAAAGGACGGCCCGTATAACTGCGGGGAAAAACTGGAAAACAGGGATTTTATCATCAACAGATATAAGTGGAACAATGTCAAAGATTATGTAAATCAATTATGTAAACTATCATACAATGAGCTTTCTTCCTTCAACACCTACGTGGACAAAGCCCTGCAGCTTCAAAAGCTCGATCTGAAAAGCGTGCTGATGCCGGACTACATCATCGGAACGGCTCTTTCGGGCTACTCCCGTATTGCCGACCGTCTCGGCTCCGTCTTTGTGGCAAAAGGACTGAAAAGCTCCATGGGCAGAGAGATATTTCTGATCAGAAACGATGATGATCTTTCGACGCTTGCACAGGAATACGGTGAAGACAAAGAGTGGCTCTTTGAAGAATACATTTCCACTTCTGCCGGCCGCGACATGAGACTTTTCTCTCTCCGGGGAGAAGTGATCGCAGCCATGGAACGCAGATCAAAAGACGATTTCAGGGCCAATGTCGCCCTGGGGGCCGAAGTATCGGCTCTTGAGATAAGCGATGTGATGAGGGAATGTGCAAGGGAGATATATGAAAAGACCGGGCTTGATCTTCTGGGCATAGATCTGCTGTACGGAAGTGATCTCCCCTGGTTTTGCGAAATAAACGTGATGCCCGGGATAAAGGGTATGGAAAAAGCCACCGGAGTCAATGTGGCCGGGCGGATGATAGGGCTCATCCATGATGATATCCTGGCACGGCGTTAAGCCGAAGCTTCAACACCGGACCGCCGGGAAGTCTTTTCACGGTTCCGTGCACAACAGCCGGGCCGGTCATACAGCTTTAGATCTCCGCGCCGCTGAGCATGCGGATCTTTACCCTGTCGCCGACGCCCGTCGTCCTTCCTTTTTCCACTTCTATCAGGCAATTGCACTCTGTCATATTGGAAATAACGGAGGATAAATGTTTTTGTCCCAGGGCCACGATATGACCGTCAAGAACCTTCGCCCTGATCAGTCTGGTATGGACATTTTTCTTCTCATAAGGCACATCCATGATGGCAAAGCCTGTCCTTGGCTTTAAGGCGTCACAGCCCATGAGCACGGAAGCCAGTTCCCAGAAATACACCTCAAAATTTGCCACTGCCGCAAAGGGGTTCCCCGACAGACATAACAGAAGAGTATCCCCGTATACTGCTCCCATGGTGGGGGTACCCGGCTGGATATCCACACCCCTGAACAGAATCTCTGCTCCGATGCTTTCAAGCACCGCCGGAACAATATCCTTTTTCCCCACTGATACAGCCCCGGTGGTGATGATGATCTGCGATGTTTTCGACGCGGCCCTTATCCGGTCCGCAAGCAGAAGTTCATCGTCCGAAACCACCTCCGTATCCGGTGCATCAAGATATCTGCTCCTTATGGCCGATGAAAGGATATACATGGAATTATTATAGATCTTTCCCGGCAGAAGTTCCTGTCCCGGAAGCACCAGCTCAGATCCCGTGGAGATAATGGTTGTACTTATACTTTTTTTCACTCTGATGCTGCTGTAGCCGAGACTGGCCATGACGCCGATATGATAAGCCCCGAGAAGTGTCCCCCGCTTAAATATCAGCTCACCTTTTTTTACATCCTCGCCGGTCTTTGCATAATTCGTATATGGCGGAATACTTTTAAATATCCTTACTTCACTCTCCCCGTAATCCGTATCCTCCTGCATGACCACACAGTCATAGCCATCGGGAATGTAACCGCCTGTCATGACCCTGACTGCAGTTCCTTTTTCATAAACGATATCCCGGTGATCCCCTGCCAGGATCTCACCGCGAACCCTCAGCAGAACCGGTGAGGCCTCACAAGCCCCCTGTATATCCATGCTGCTCACGGCGTAACCGTCCATAGCCGATCTGTTAAAGGAAGGCACATCCGTCCGGGAGACCACATCTTCGGCCAAAACCCGGCCGAAGGCCGCATTCAGCGGCACAGACTCGATCCCGGTGTCCATATCATGGGTGGTATTTTTTAAAAACAGCAGCACGGCTTCATCTATCGTCATCACTCTTTACCTCGTTCATCTTCGGTGATCTCATCAAACGGATAAGCTCACCGGGAGCAATCACTGTCACGGCCGGTCATAATGTCCAGGCCGTGGACCACGGTATCCATAACAAAATCCATACACTCCTTCACCGCCTTGGGACTGCCGGGGAGATTGATGATCAGGGTGCTTCCTCTCATAACGGATACGGCCCTTGAGAGCATGGCCCGCTTCGTATACTGCATGCTCATGGCCCTGACTGCCTCAGCTATGCCGGGGACATTCCTGTCAGCCACAGCCAGGGTGGCCTCGGGAGTCACGTCCCTTAATGAAAAACCGGTTCCCCCTGTGGTAAGGATCAGATCGACCCCTTCCTCATCGCAAAGCCTCATCAGTTCTTTTTCTATGGATCCCCTGTCATCCGGCAGCAACAGCCTGTGGGTCACCTCAAAAACAGACGGATCAAGACCTGCCTCCATAGCGGGTCCCGACTTATCCTCTCTCTCACCGGCATAGCCCTTATCCGAAAGGGTGATCAGGGCAGCCTTATATTTATCTTTCATGCTCACTATCCTCCGATCTCGTTCATACGGCGGCGCTCAGGGCCGGGAACGGCCTCGCCAAAGGAATGACGCTGATTCTTATTTCTCAAGACACTGCTTACAGCCTCAAGGATATCCTCATCCGAGGCTTCGGAACGCAGCAGAGAACATACGTTAACCTTCTCTGCGCTGTACAGACAGGGCTTGATATAGCCGTCCGCGGTCAGCCTGAGTCTGTTGCACCTGTCGCAAAAACAATCGGACATGGGAGAAATAAAACCGCAGCGTCCCTCAAAGTCCTTAAATCTCACATATTTTGCAGGGCCGGACAGATCGGGGCCGGCCTGTCTTTCGGAAAAATAATCCGCTTCTTCACGAAAATCACCCAGCGCATTTTTAAGTATGAGCTTTACATCCTCGGTGGATACGCCCTCAAAGGATTGCCCGCAGCCAATGGGCATCAGCTCAATGAAGCGCACATCCACAGCCCTGTCCCTGGCCAGATATGCCACCTCGGGGAGATAACGAGCGTTAACATTCTTGATGGGTACACAGTTCACCTTAACCCTGTACCCGGTCCGTAATGCGATATTTACCGCGTCTACGGCTTTCTTTGCTCCGTAATGCCCGGTTATCTGTCTGTATACTTCCTCGTTCAGGGTATCCAGACTTATGTTAACCGCTCTCAAGCCTGCATCGTAGAGTTCCTCTGCCATCTCACAGAATTTAAGACCATTGGTGGTTAGAGCCAGCTGCTCTATACCCTCCACTTCGGAAAGCTGCCTTACGAACCATACAAGATCCCGGCGGACTGTTGGTTCACCACCCGTCAGTCTCACCTTTTTCACTCCCGCTTTGGCCAGAATCCTCACCAGACGGAGCATCTCCTCATACCTGAGCATCTCCTCATGGTGTCTGAAGGTCACTCCCTTATCAGGCATGCAATACTGACATCTCAGGTTACATCTGTCCGTCACCGATATCCTCAAATACTCTGCTTTTCTTCCAAATCCGTCTATCATCGAAGCCACATCACCTTTTCCATGGGGATTGCCAGATACCCCGGCATTCCTTTTTTATCTATCTCATCCAGAGCTTCCCTGTGAACAAACCAGCGAAGCTCCCTGTCCCTGTCCGGAGTCTTTCCGGGGGGTTTCAGATAATACTGCCTCTCAAACTGAAGCTGCGAAACATGGGATATTTCAACCCCGATCAGGCCCTCTGCCTTTTCTTCCCACACGGGAATCAGATCATGAGCCCTGATACCGATGGCTGTTGCATACTCCGGGATCCGATCCTTTCCGGAAAAAACAAGTTCTGCATCCCAGTCGGGAAGATATAACGAACCGTCAGCCCTTCTTTCAAACTCAAGGATATTCTTACAGCCTGTGAGAAGTGCGGCTTTTTTGTATTCCGGGGCTTCGAATACTCTGCGGGTATCATCCGTCCGTATGAAGGTCCCCTCGTCCATAACCGCAGTTTTACGGCATATCCTGTAGATCTCATCACGGTCGTGGGATACCATTATCACCGGCGCATCATATTTTTCCAGCTGGACCATCAGCTCCCGGATAAGCCGGTCCTTAAGAAAAACATCCAGGGCGGAGAAGGGTTCGTCAAGCAGGATGAGTTCCGGCTCCACTGCCATCATCCTGGCCAGAGCCGCCCGCTGCTGCTGCCCGCCGGACAGCTGCATGGGCAGATGATCCGAAAGCCCTTCCAGATGAAAGCTGACTATCATACGATCTGCGATCTCTTCCTTTTTTGCCCTGTCCGTTTTCAGCGCAGCCATTATATTCTGCCTTACGGTCATATTCGGAAAGAGGGCGTAATTCTGGAAAAGATATCCCACCCTCCTGTCCTGGGGCTTCACTTCGATCCTTTTTTCACTGTCAAACAAAACCTTGTCATTAAGAGCAATACGTCCCTCATCCGGCCTTACTATGCCGGCGATACACTTAAGGACCATGCTTTTTCCGCAGCCGGAAGAACCTAATATACCCAGCGTATCTATATCGCCATGATAATCTATATCGAGATGAAAATCTCCCAGTTTCTTTTTTATACAAATATCAAGCTTCATGTCAATACCTTGTGATATGTCTGAGCCCCCGGTCGGTTATCAGATTCATGACAATAATGGCCAAAAGCGCGATTAAAAGAACGATCACAGTCCATATCCCGGCAGTCAGATAATCTCCGTCCTGTATGACCATGGCAATGCGCTGGGATATGGTAGCTGTTTTTCCGGGAATGTTCCCCGCCAGCATGGAAGTGGCCCCATACTCTCCCAGAGCCCTTGCAAAGGTAAGGATGGTTCCGGAAGCGATCCCCGGACCTGCGGTGGGAATAATCACTCTCCAGAATATAGCGGTATCCGACATGCCCAGGGTACGCCCCGCATACACCAGATTCACATCCACCTGCTCAAAGGCCGCCTTTGCATTTTTGTACATAAGGGGAAAGGCTATGACCGTAGCCGCGATCACACAGCCCAGCCAGGTCTGCACTATCTTTATGTCGAATTCATTGTACAAAAAAGCCCCCAGCGGTCTTCTTTTGCTGAAAAAAAGCAGCAGGAAAAAGCCCGCCACGGTAGGGGGAAGTACCATGGGCAGGGTCAGTATCCCGTCAACCACCGCCCTGGTCCTGTCCGGGAGCTTCATCACCTTCCGCGCCGCGAAAATACCGAGAAAGAAACATATAAATGTGGCCACCAGGCCTGTTTTAAGCGAGATCCACAGGGGGCTGTAATCCAGCCCCCCAAGGATATTGATGAACTCAGACATTTTGTTCTCCTGTGTCATGATCATGACTTGACGGATCGGTCATGCCATTACTCCACATCCGTGTCAAAATAATAGGAATCAAATACAGCCTTAGCCTCATCGGATGTGATATAGGCGATAAAATCATCGGCTGCCGCATTCTGAGCTGCATCAGCTTCATCATTTATCACCCTTGATACAGGATAGATCACATTGCCGGTGAGATCGTAGCTCACAGTCTGTATTATGTTAACCTGATCCTCAAAACCATAGGTATCGGAATAGTAGGTGGTGCCCACCTCACAGGAGCCTTCCACCACTGCGGAAAGAACCTTGCTGACATTGGACTGTTCGGAGATCTCCACTCCGCCCAGAGCCTCCTGCACCTCAGCGGTGGTTATCTTTGAAACATCCTCCGCCTCAGGTATCTTCTTAAGGTTCACAAGAGCCTGCCTGGTATATTTTCCCACGGGCACGGAGCCATCCGCCAGGGCGATGCTCTCCGCCTTTTCGATATCCTCAAGTCCCGTCACCTTTGTGGCAGAATCCTTAAGAGAGATCACCACCACCTGATTGTTCACTACGTTTTTACGTGTGCCGGGAACAAGGAGTCCTTTCTCTTCCAGGGCGTTCATCTGTTTCTGTGCGGCGGAAAAGAAGATATCGCAGGCTGCTCCCTCCTCGATCTGGGTCTGCAGGGTACCTGATGAATCGGCGTTGTAAACTATGTTTACCTCAGGGTGGGTCTCATTATACTTCTTTGCAAGCTCTGTCATGACCGTATTTAATGATGCCGCTATGAATACCTGTATTTCCGTGCTGTCAGAGGATGCTGCCGGTGCAGGTACTTCCTCCTTAGTTTCCTGCGGCTGTTCCGGCGCAGGTGTATCAGCTTTCGGTTCTTCCTTAACCTCCTGTGCCTGCCGGGGTGCTGCTTCTTCGGGCTGTGTCTGCGGGGATGAACCGGCTGACCGGCAGCCCGTGAGAAGGGCTGCTGAGGTTATGGCCATTATGGTTATTATGGAAATTATTCTGTTCTTCATTTTATTCTCCCTTGGAACAAGGAAAAAGATCCTTCGCTTCGCTCAGGATGACAGTGGAAAAACAGATAACCCGGAGGCTGTGGAGATCCCGGAGACAGCGGATGTCCCGGGGGCGGCGGATGACGGGTTTATGAAATGGCCCGATTTGCCCCCTTCCTTTTCCACCAGATGTATCCGGCCGATCTCCATAGTCTTATCCAGGGCCTTACACATGTCATACACCGTCAAAAGAGCCACGGAGACTCCCGTCAGGGCCTCCATCTCCACTCCGGTCCTGCCTTTAAGGGATACCTCACAGCTGCAGACGACCACATATCTGCCGTCCTTCTGAGGCTTTGCGGGAAGCTCAAAATCCAGGTTTATCCCCGTTATCATGAGGGGATGGCACAAAGGGATCAGCTCATGGGTCCTTTTTGCCCCCATGATCCCCGCCACCCGGGCTGTGGAAAAGACATCGCCCTTTGGCACACTTTTATTCACCAGTGCCTCATAAACAGCGGCACTGACCGATATGCAGCCCCTGGCCAGAGCTCTCCTTACGGTTTCATCCTTTTTTGTGACGTCCACCATCCGGGCCCTGCCCTCATCATCAAGATGCGTAAATGTATTATTCATATTTTTAACCGTCGGATCTTATATCCTGAAATACTGTTTTATGTGTGATAAAATGAGATGGGTGTCATTTCGATCAAAGACTCTGACCTCTGAAGGGACAGAACTGAATGAAAGCTTTGGATCATCTGTCGCACAGGCGATAAAGGGAGGGGCAAAGGGATAGTCCTCAAAGGTCTCCTTTCCGGCCACCACCACCTTGGGAAGGGCTGAATCCTTAAAGCCCTCACAGATGACTATATCGGTATCGGGGCAGAGCCTTATGAGCTCATCCTTCGTCATGGAGCCTTTTGCATTTACAGCATATTTATCACCGTTAAATATGGCGGTGAACATGGCTCCCTGCGAATAAAACCTTTCGGTATCGCTCCCCTTTATGTCCGTTTCAAAATCATGTCCGTCATGCTTTATGACACCTACCGTAAAGCCTTCTTTGATGAATTCATTGATCAGCTTTATGATGAGATAAGTCTTGCCCGAATCCTTTGTGCCGCTTACGGCAAAGACTGCGGGCAGATACAGTTTCTTTATATCCTCACAGGTATTATAGTTAGAAAGCTGTCTGGGGGATATGCAGGTCTTCTCCAGGGAAATATACTTTGTCCGGACAGCATTTAAAAGCTCCATGAGCTTATATCTTCCCTCTGATATAAGCCGTTCTATCACAGGCAGGACCGCTTTTGAATAGATGGCACACAGGGGATGATAGTGCTTCTCATCCCTGACCACATAGCAGTCATAGTCCGATGAAACAAATTCGGTGAGATATTCTGCCAGCTCACTCTTAAGAAGGGGCATATCCACGGCGCAGATGAACACGTACTCACTGCCTGCCACAGTCAGTATGCGCCGGATACCCTCCATGGGACCTATATCCTCATGCTCGTCAAAGACATTTATTATCCCGTCCCCAGCCTCCAGAACCTCTCTGGGATTCTGGGACAGAATGATCTGATCCCAGTCTGAGAATTCATCTGTCAGACGTCTTAAAAAAGTCTTTGAACTGTATTCGATTAAGGCTTTGTTTTCGCCCATGCGGCTGCTCCTGCCGCCGGCGAGAATACCTACACTGAATTTTTTCCCGTTCATTTTACAGGATCATTAACCTTAAGCAGGCCGTCAGATATGAACTGCGCTCTGATCGTCTGCTTTGCTGCCTTTATTTCTTTATTATCTATCTTTACGGAAGTATTGTAGCTGATACCGTTTACGGTATAGCAGAGCTTTATCTTTCCGGAGGATGCTCCCATGGTGGAAACGATAACGGTACCATCGGGCTTTACATATATCCCCGCCTTGCCTTTGCCGCAGTCCACGATATTCTCACCCATGGAGAGGGGGGTTTTGCCGCCCAGCATCCAGGAGCCATTGATAAGGATCCTGGGAGTTATACCAACGATCAGCCTTTCTCCATAGCCCTTATCATCAACAGGTACATTTGAATCAAGTACCAGCTTCTTTATATTTTTATCAAAGGATACCGCAACCACTGTCACAACAACCTCATATTTTCCGTCCTCACTGGTACAGATGAGATCATAGGAATCTATACCCTTATATGCCTTTGCGGTAAATCTGTAGCAGTTTGCCTTCTTCACATATTTTACCCCGGGAAGCTTCTTTTCCGGGATGACATTACCGGAACATGTGACCTTATAGGGTGACTGTCCCGGAAGGATCACAGTAGTCTTTGCGTTCACCGTGACAGAGATCCTGTTTGAAGAAACCCCCTCAGGTACAACAGCCTTTACGCCGACTATCTTTCCCTTTTTATAAACAGGGATCAGACAGCCGCTATCCTTAACAGCTGCGATCTCCTTTTCGCCGTCTCCGGTATATTTCTGCCCAAAGGCTTCCGCACGCTTAAGATAGCTTTCCTTTACAGGCGCAATCTGCTCTGCAAGAAGCACAGGCGCATCCTTGGCGCGGATCTCACCTGTGTTTTCAGCGACAGGATCCGCCGGGTTTGTGGGATCCGTAGGATTCTTAGGATCCGCCGGGTTTGTGGGATCTGTGGGGTTCGTGGGATCCGTCGGGTTCGTAGGGTCTGTGGGATTCGTAGGATCCGTGGGGTTCGCGGGATCCGTGGGGTTCGTGGGATCCGTCGGGTTTGTGGGGTCTGTGGGATCCGTGGGATCCGTAGGATCTGAAGAATCTGTATCCTGTTTTACAGCAGCACTCTTAGTTGCCACATATCCGTTTGTAAATTCCGTGACATAATCTCCGTCCGCCGTAGATACCACTATGGTATAAAGCTCTCTGTCGGAAAGGCCGGACAGATCGGCAGAGGTGAATTCATATGTATATTTCCGGTCTTTACCCTTAGTTATCTCCCCGATGTCAAGGGATTTGACAAGCTTGACGGAACCGGGCCTGTAAAAGCTGAGCCGGAAACCGCCATTAAGATTGGGATCGTCTGACTGTATGCCGTAATGCCAGCTAAGGGCAGTCCCGGGATCTGTTTTTTTCAGCAGACAGGATTCCCCTTCGATCAGGTTATCATCACCCTGTAAAACCAAGCCAACATGTTCCGAGCTCTCTCCCCCCAGATTATTATAATAGTTATCACCATCCAGATTGGAAGGAAGAACTCCCTTCCTTTTGATACGGAAACCATAATCATATTCCGAAGAATAAGTACCCTCAACCAGCAGCCTGATACGGCGGCCATTTTTTTCAACCGATGACGGCCGGATCGTCTCATAAGAGTAAGCGCCTGATCTCATGATAGTGAAAACGTTCAGCGAATAACCTTCATCAGACCAGATAGACGATGCGTCGGTCTCATCACCATAACGCAGGGAAACAGCAGGGTCACAAAACTCCACCACCACACCTTCTTCTGTGAAAAAGGCACTTTGATCGGTCAGATAGAACCCGGTGTCGATCACCGGTAAATATACATCATCCGTAAGCAAAACATCATCAATGCCAAGCCTCATAAGACACCGGCCTTTTGAAAGTGAAAACTTTTCCACATCCCAATCTCCCGTGGAATAGGTACAGGAAAACCTGCCGTTATCCTTCACCTTGGTGAGGATCTTTGATCCTACTACGTGGGAACCGGCTTTATCGTATATGTAGGCGGTTACAACATGATCGCCATCACCCTCCAGCATAGTGGAAAAAACGGAAAAAGTTTCATTTATGGTCTTTGTTCCGGCAAAATATGCCTTATCGGGATCAGTGCGCCCCACATCATCCAGATACAGGGAATAACTGTCCGGATCGGAACTTAATGAAAACTCTCCCGCGCTGCAGGTGACCTTCACGCTGTATTGACCCACCGGATATATCCTCCTGCCCGAGCTGTCCTTAACCGGTATCTTTATCCAGCCGTCAGACACCGTAGCCTCGGATTCGCACAAAAGCAGCTCCTCCAGAAAAGAATCTGTCTTAAGCGGATCGCTGTATACCTTTACCTTAACCTTTTCACCATCCTTTATGGGTGAAACAGTCTTCACACAAAGCCTCATCAGCCTGTCATTATAATACATGAAACCAAGAGGCGTACTGTCGGGACTGTATGTAAACGATGTGTCCTTTCTGTAATCCATAACCTTCATGGTTTCATCCGAAGTCTTGACCGAAACAGTGAGATCAACAGGATCATCTATGGAGGCAAACAGACCTCCATCCTTCTCCAGCTCATACATATATCCCGGAATACCATTTTTCGGTGCGATAGGGCGGACGGCCACCGGATCTCCTGTATAATCCTTGCCTTCAGATGTGACCACCGGCCATATATCTGAAGGATCCTCAATTCCTTCAGCATACATTTCCAGATATAGGGTGTCTCCTGCTGATGACAACCCATTTTTTTCATCAGCAGCATTGATCTCCCGAAGTATGATCCCGTCACCTTCATTCAGGATATAAAGAACATCATTTACAGTCATCTCCTTCCCACCTATGTTTACCTTGAGGGAATAGGATGCATTCTTTTTTATCTTACCGATATCGGAAACAGAGATCTTTACACTAAGTTCTGTATTGGCATAAGAGACAGACGGGTAGTTATACCTTCTGAAATCAGCATCCGGACGGTAACGCAGGTCTTCATCCCAATTGAAATAATCGCCAAGCTCTGCTTCGGCATATTCCACAGGGGCGCCTGTGTCATCGATCAAAGTCAGGTTCACAGAATCCCTGCTTTCAACCATCACACCCGGGACATAGAGCGTTACGTACACAGGACCGGCAGCCATAGCATCCGCCATGACAGCAGTGCCGACCGGCCTTACCACATCCCCCGGGAAATTCACAACGGCAGTCTTTGTCAAGACCACCTGATCACGATCATCCCGTATATCGACCTTAGCCTGTTTCGCGCCGGTAAGCCGGCTGTCTATGCCTTTATCATAAAGATCATTTATGCACATTCTCCTGGTTTTTGCGGTTTGCGGATCGGAAACAGCCTTCTTACCGTCAATGGTAACCTCCAGTCGATAATCGTGCTCATTCCGAAACTGATCAACATCCTCCAGATACACAAAAAACGGCTGCGTATCTCCTACTGCATAAT
>JAEEZH010000093.1 GCA_016288495.1 Lachnospiraceae bacterium | reverse complement strand
CAACAAGCTCAATCCTCAGGATAAGGAATATGCAAAGATGTCCAAGCAGGAATTCAAGGCCTTCAAGAAGGCAAAGAAGGAAGAGGTAAAGGCACTTAACAAGTACTTTAAGAGCAATCCCATAAAGTTTACGATCGTGCCTCGTATCATAAGTGCATCCGAAATCCCTGTGGAGTATAACAAGAGCACATACAAGACAAAGAACAAGAAGCTGAAGCTTAACTTCAAAGTGGATACCAAGGCTTCAAAGCCCAACGGCAAGGGAACTGTAAAGCCATTTAAGGTAAAGGCAGAGAAGAAGGGCAAGGGTGATTTCAAGGTGGTTAAGTTCGACGAGAAGACCGGCAAGGCCACCATCGAAGGAATCAACAACTTTACAGGAATCACCCAGGTCAATGTGACGATCAAGTGATCATAGTGAGAGATCAGATGACAAAATGAGTTGAAAAGCCTCCCCGGTCATATGGCCGGGGAGGTTTTTTGGGCGTAATAATTGCATTTCAGCCTGATTTATGATAGAATATTCGCCGATTGCGTGAGGACACAGTTATCATTTTGAATGCATTATATCTACTGTCATTCTGAGAGAAGAATCTTGAAATCATAAGCGAGGACTTTACCATGAAAAAAGCGGCAATAATGGGATACGGCACCATAGGCTCCGGCGTACTTAAGGTGCTGATGATGAACAGGGAGCTGATAAAGCGCTCTGCAGGCGATTACATCGATGTGAAATACGTCCTTGACCTGAGGGACTTTCCCGGGACTCCCGCAGAGAAGCTCATCACCCATGATGTGGAAGATATAGTGAAGGATGCCGAGGTCGACATCGTGGTGGAGACCATGGGCGGCACCAACCCGGCCTATCCTTTTGTGAAGAAGTGCATAGAGGCTGGGAAAAGCGTATGCACTTCGAATAAGGAACTGGTGGAAAAACACGGACAGGAGCTTCTGGAGCTGGCAAAGGCAAAGGGCGTGGATTTCCTGTTCGAGGCCAGCTGCGGAGGCGGTATCCCTGTGATCAGGGCTCTTAACTGTGCTTACGTGGCAGATGAGATAGAGGAGATTTCCGGGATTCTGAACGGCACCACCAATTTTATCCTCACAAAGATGCTGAAGGAAGGCGCAGCCTATGCCGACGTCCTCAAGGAGGCCCAGGATATGGGCATCGCCGAGAGAAATCCTGAGGCTGACGTGGAAGGGTATGATCCCTGCCGCAAGATCGCCATTCTGGCGTCTGTCACCTATGGTAAAAACGTAAATTTTGAGAGCATATATACCGAGGGTATTACGGGCATCACCCCTTATGATATGGAATTTGCCAAAAAAAGAGGCGGAGCCATAAAGCTGATAGCCTCCTTCAGAGAGGAGGAGGGCAGGTATTACGCCATGGTATCCCCCTTCTTTGTATCAGAGGATAACGCCCTGTGTGCCGTAAACGGTGCATATAATGCCATCTATATAAAGGGTAACGCTGTAGGCTCTACCATGCTTTACGGCAGCGGCGCCGGAATGATGGAGACGGCTTCCGCTGTTGTGGCTGACGTGGTGAATGCGGCCAGGGGAACAGGAGAGACAAAAAGGGTAGTCTGGCTTCCCGAGACCCTTAAGATAGAGGGGATAGATGAAGATAAACGCAGCTTTATGGTCTGTGTGAAAAATGATAAGGCTTCAGCCGGAAAGGAAGCTTTTGGCGCAGAATCTGTCGTGGAGCTTTCCGACGGCGTGACCGGTCTGGTAACAAAGGAAATGAGTGAAAAGGATTTCAAAGCGGCAGCAGACAGCGTGGGCATAGTCAGCCGCATAAGGATAAAATAATGAAGTATGTGATAGTTTTAGGGGATGGTATGGCAGACGAGCCTATAGAGTCCCTGGGCGGAAAGACTCCGCTTGAATACGCAAAGACGGATATGATGGATGAGCTGGCAGCTGTTTCGGAGATAGGTATGCTGCATACTATCCCGGAGGGCATGAAGCCCGGATCTGATACGGCGAATCTGTCTGTTCTCGGTTATGATCCGAAGAAATATTATTCCGGAAGATCTCCCTTAGAGGCGCTGAGCATAGGCGTTCCCATGAAAGATGACGATATAGCCCTGAGGTGTAACATAGTCACTCTCACTGAGGAGGAGGGTATCCCCTTTGAAGAGCGTACCATTACGGATCACAGCTCAGGAGAGATCTCCACAGAGGATTGCACTGTACTGGTGGAGGCGCTTAAGGGGGTAAGCGGATTTTTGAAAGAGGGATATGAGCTTTATCCCGGGACCAGCTATCGTCACTGCCTGATAATAAACGGCGGTGAGGTAAAAGATCTGGCGCAGCCTCATGATCATCTGGGCTGTAAGATAGGGGAATTCCTTCCCGAGGATCCCGAGCTCCTTCGTATGATGAAGGAAAGCTATGAGATATTAAAGGATCATCCTATTAACATAGCGCGTAAAAAGGCGGGTCTTAATCCCGCGAACTGCTGCTGGTTCTGGGGCGCCGGCACCAAGCCCGCTCTTTCTTCTTTTGAAGAAGCTTACCATAAAAAGGGCGTCATGATCTCTGCAGTGGATCTGTTAAAGGGTATAGCCGTGGGCGCAGGTCTTAAGGTCATTAAAGTACCGGGTGCCAACGGAGGCCTGGATACCAATTATGAAGGCAAAGCTCAGGCGGCGGTGGATGCACTGACAAAGGACGGATATGATCTGGCCTATGTTCATGTGGAAGCACCGGATGAGATGGGCCATCAGGGCAGCGTGGAGAAAAAGGTAAAGTCCATAGAGTGTCTGGATGCGCGGGTGATCAGGCCTGTAGTCGAGGGCCTCAGGGCTTCGGGCGAGGATTTCAGGCTCGCGGTTCTGCCCGATCATCCTACTCCCATCAGAATACGTACCCACAGCTCGGATCCCGTGCCTTTCATGATCTATGATTCCACAAATGAGGGTAGTTTTGATCATAAATATAATGAGAAAGACGCAAAGACCTCAGACCTGTACTTATCCGAAGGTCCCATGCTGATGCGCAGGCTCCTGTCACGCTGATACGAATCCCATTGTCATGCCAAATGAGATTAGATGGGCTACGCTGTTGATGTGTACACCACTTTGTTATATTGTTGAGGTCTTTTGATCGATCATGCTATCCATTTTAAGGATGGGCTGTGGTAACATTGATCCGTGTTTCCGGATCTGTTTATATAAAATGTGAGGAGAAAAAATGTTAGTAGTAAAGAAATTCGGCGGCACTTCCGTGGCCAATAAAGAGAGGATCTTTAATGTGGCCCACAGGATAGAGTCAGCCTACAAGAACGGAGACGATGTAGTGGTGGTGCTTTCCGCCATGGGAAAGATGACGGATGTGCTCATTGAGCAGGCGAAGGATATCAATCCCAATCCTTCAAAGAGGGAACTGGATATGCTTCTGGTGACGGGAGAGCAGACCTCGGTGGCGCTTATGTCCATGGCTCTTTCCTATCTGGGTATACCTGCGGTTTCACTCAATGCTTTCCAGGTGGCCATGCATACCACCAGCAATTACGGTAACGCCAGACTGAAAAGGATTGATTCGGAGCGTATCAGACATGAACTGGATCAGAGAAAAGTAGTGGTGATCACCGGTTTCCAGGGCGTGAACAAGTATGATGATTTCACTACTCTGGGACGCGGCGGTTCCGATACCACTGCGGTGGCTCTGGCGGCAGCGCTTCATGCCGATGCCTGTGAGATATATACCGATGTGGAAGGCGTGTATACTGCGGATCCCAGATTTGTAAAGAATGCCCGCAAGATGAAGGAGATCACCTATGATGAGATGCTGGAGCTGGCATCACTGGGTGCCGGCGTGCTTCATAACAGATCCGTGGAAATGGCTAAAAAATATAATGTGCAGCTTGTAGTCAGATCTTCATTGAACAATGAGGAAGGTACTGTAGTAAAGGAGAGAGTAAAAGTGGAAAGAATGTTGGTTAGCGGTGTGGCCGCAGATAAAAATGTTACAAGAGTATCGGTTATCGGTCTTCATAATACGCCGGGTGTGGCTTTCAGGCTCTTTGACCTGCTGGCAAAGGCGAATATAAACGTGGATATGATCCTGCAGTCGATAGGCCGTGATGATAAGAAGGATATTTCCTTTACCATTACCGAGGATGCGACCGATGATGTAATAAAGCTTCTGGAGGATAATGCAGGACGTCTGGATTATGAGAAGCTTGATCACAATGATCATGTGGCCAAGGTATCAGTGGTAGGTGCCGGTATGAGGTCCAATCCCGGTGTGGCTGCAAAGATGTTTGAATGTATGTATAATTCCAACATCAACATCAACATGATCTCCACTTCCGAGATAAGGGTTACCGTGCTGATCGATGAGAAGGATACCGAGAAGGCACTTAATGCAGCTCATGATGCCTTCGGACTGGAGGAGTAAAATATCTGATGATCATGGAAAGATTCTTCGGGCTAAAGCCCTCAGAATGACATTGTGGAGATAAGTGTGGAGATAAGGCTGTTTTCAGAATGATAAGCCTGATATCAGAATGATGAAGAATATAAAAACCGTGCCTTTTGGCACGGTTTTTTGATCGAATCTGTTGTTTAAAGGAGCGGAGCGATAAAGAATCCTTACACATTCGCTGCGAAGTTAGCCCCTGAAAGAGACTGGGCGTCGATGGCTTTTTTCTCCTTTTCGTAGGGGGACTCTTCTTTGTAGGCTATCTGGGTGTGGGTCACGCCGCCCTCCACGTAGCTGCGTCCGCACTCGGGACAGATGGCACTCTTTAAGGTGACGCTGGCCTGGACCACCTTGGCCTTTGTCTTGCCGCCTGATTCCATGCCTGAGCGGGCTGCTTTTTCGTAGGCGTTGTTTACGTGCTCCTGCTCATGGGCTCTGACTCTGGCCGCAGATGCTTCGGGTGAAATATGTGAAGCGCTCTTGAAGGAGACCATCTCGTCGGAACCGTCCTGATATTTGCGCTCCTTGCAGGTCTTGCACTCGGCGGGAGAGGACTTGCGTCCGGGATTGACTTTTTTGGATTCGCCGGGATTCAGGTCGGGACCGGATGATTTCTCGGTGCTGCCTGCTTTTTGGGAAGAAGCGGCATCAGATCCCGAAAGATTGGATTCTTCGGCTATGATGGCCTTCCTGTGGGCTGCGCCTGTGGTAGTGGCGGCATCTTCACCCTGAAGGGCATCAGAACCTGAACCGGCCTTTACCAGCCAGTCGTCGGGCATCGATATGAAATTCTGTCCCGGAAATGTCCCGGATATCGCGCCTATTCTCATAATCTCTCCCGGTAAAACTTGAAAAAAAGTTATATTTGTTATATTGTATCACTGACTGACTTATTTTGGCAAGCATGGAATGATCGTAGAAATTAAAAAGATTCTTCGGGCTGAAGCCCTCAGAATGACATTAGGTTAAGAAACTTAAGGTGAGAAGCTATGAAAATGACTGAGATCCTGTTTGACAATATCATAAACACTGCCCAGGACTGTGTGTTCTGGAAGGATAAAGAACGGCGCTTTGTGGGCGTGAACCAGGCTTTTCTGGATTATTACGGCTTTAATTCCATGGATGTTCTCATCGGTAAGACTGATGAGGATATGGGCTGGCATAACGATCCCGAGCCCTTCATGCAGGATGAGCTGAGGGTGCTGCAGGGCGAGAGCACCTACAAGGTTCATGGAAAGTGTATCATAAAGGGCGAGGAAAGGGATATCATCGCTTCCAAGCGTCCGCTTTATGATGGAAATGAGATAGTGGGCCTGGTGGGCAGCTTTGTGGATATGACGGAGGTCCTGCGCTTCAAGGACGGGATAAAGATGTCGCAGATAGTTTATACCGAGGCCATGCTGCGTAAATACCGTTATTTTGACAAGCTGCTGGATGAGATAGCCCTGCCCCAGATCCTTGATCCCCTAACCGGAATTTTGTCCAGAGGTTACATCCTGGACTTTGTAAAGAGCCTCATTGCGAATGAGGAACCCTTTACCTTTGCCATAATAGATCTGGATAATTTTAAATTCATAAATGACAGCCACGGTCATGCCGCAGGAGATGCAGTCCTGATGGGTGTGACTGCCGAGCTGGCCAGGTATGTGAGTGAGTACGGTCTGGTGGGGCGCTTTGGCGGAGATGAGCTTTTACTCATAAATTTCAGGGATACGGTCTTCCATGAAAAGAAGAGTTTCTTTGAGGATCTGTTCGGAAGCGGCAAAGTATTCCGCAAGATATTCAGATATGAAGACTGCAGTCTCTTTATCACAGCTACCGTAGGCTGTGCCTCCTTCCCCGGGGATGCGGGAAATTACAGTGATCTGTTCACGCTCATCGACAAGACTCTGTACAGGGGAAAGAGCAAGGGCCGTAACTGCTACATAATCTATGAAGAGGATAAGCACAAGAATCTGGAGATAAAGCAGATGTCACGTCATGGCATGTTCTCCGCCATGAAGCTGATCAAGGATGAGGTGGAGAAGGCACACGGCCTGATAGGTACCCTGAAAGCCGTCATGCCGGTTCTGGGTGAGGAGATAAAGGTATCCGACATCTATTATGTGGGCAAAAGCAAGAGGATGCATGCCCTTTATGATGCCGAGTTTACAGAGGATGTTTCGGACATAGACCGGCTGTTATCCAATGAGATCTATTTTGACAATGTGGGTGAAAATATGAAGCTCACCGCTCCCAGGCTGTATGAAGCCTTTAGTAAGCATGCGCTTCGGTCGGTGCTCATCTCACGTATCGGAGAAGAGGATGATGTGCGGGGATATCTCATCTGTGCCGGTACCAGAAGCCACAGGATATGGCAGGAAAATGAGAGGGCTCTTTTGTATTTCCTTTCATGTATGATATATGATGGTCTGAAGATCGATGATGAAGAAATCTCTGATTAAAATCATAGCGGTTCTGTTATCGTTGCTGCTGCTTACGGGCTGTGGCAGGGATTATGCGCATAATGCCGTGCCCGGTCTGGGACAGCCGATCCAGAAAAAGGCCTCCGGACAGATCAATTTTGAACTGAACGGGTATAATGTCTGTATCAGCAAGCTGTACAGCTACGATATCACTGCGCTTGTGCTCAGCACCCATGATTATAACGGCTTTTCCATGGATGGTAAGCTGGCTCCCAAGGATCTGGCCCTGGGTTGGGGCAAGGTGGCTGAGATCAATGACAAATATGATTTTCACTGGCACCAGTCCCACAGGTGGTATTCCTGGAAGCTGGATTCCTGGGATGAGGCAAATGCCATAGGAGGCACCAGGGTCGTCGACCTTAATTCCGCCAATAATCATATAATCCCGGCAGATGAGAACGTAAGGACGCTGGTAAAGACCATAAAGCCAGGTGAGTGCGTACATTTGAAGGGTTATCTTATAAACCTGGACGCTTCCAAACCGGATGGAACAAACTGGCACTGGCATTCGAGCACTACCAGAGAGGATACCGGGGGAGGCGCCTGCGAATTATTCTATGTGGAAAGTGTGGAGTGGAAATGATCTCGCGAAGACCCGCGCCGATGTCATCCTGAGCGAAGCAACAGGAAGGATCTTGAATTGCTTAAAATCAATATAAGTAAAGAAATATATGAAATGACCAGGAGGAGAAAGAAAATGATAAGAGTAGGAATCGCAGGATACGGTAATCTGGGCAGAGGCGTGGAGGCGGCCATCGCCAAAAACGACGATATGGAGCTGGTGGGGATCTTTACCAGAAGAGACCCGTCAACACTGACTCCCAAAACTCCGGGTGCAAAGGCTTATGCGCTTTCGGATATGGCGTCTTTTAAGGATAAGATGGATGTGGTCATCCTCTGCGGAGGTTCGGCTACGGACCTTCCCGTTATGACTCCCCAGATAGCAAAGGATTTCAACGTCATAGACAGCTTTGACACCCATGCAAATATCCCCACGCATTTTAAAAACGTGGATGAGGCGGCAAAGAGCGGCAATAATACCGCCATCATTTCGGTGGGCTGGGATCCCGGAATGTTTTCCGTATCAAGACTGTATGGCAACGCGATCCTGACAGATGGAAAGGATTATACCTTCTGGGGCAGGGGCGTGAGCCAGGGACACTCCGATGCCGTAAGGCGTATAGAGGGAGTTCAGGATGCCAGACAGTATACCATTCCTGTGCCTGAGGCTGTGGAGAGTGTGAGAAAGGGTGAGAACCCCGAGCTTACCACCAGACAGAAGCATACCAGGGAAGTCTTTGTGGTGGCAAAGGAGGGCGCCGATCAGGCTAAGATAGAGAAAGAGATCAAGGAAATGCCCAATTATTTCTCCGATTATGATACCACGGTTCATTTTATCTCGCAGGAGGAGCTTAACAGGGATCATGTGGGCTTACCCCATGGAGGAAGCGTCATCAGGACCGGAACCACCGGCTTTGATTCCGAAAATAAGCACGTGATAGAGTATTCGCTCAAGCTGGATTCCAATCCCGAATTTACAGGTTCGGTGCTGGTGGCTTATGCCAGAGCGGCAGTTCGTATGAACAAAGCGGGACAGACAGGCTGCAAGACCGTATTTGATGTGGCTCCGGCCATGCTCATGAACCTGCCTTACGAGGAGATCATCGCCCACTTATTGTAAAACCTGATCTGCGATAAATCTTCTGGGCGGATGTTCTCTGTAACACTGTATGACGGTGCGATTTCTGTCATTCGGTCGTTCCTCTGTCATTCGGTCGTTCCTCTGTCATTCGGTCGTTCCTCTGTCATTTGGTCGTTCCTCTGTCATTTGGTCGTTCCTTTGTCATTCGGTCGTTCCTCTGTCATCCTGAGGAACGAAGTGACGAAGGATCTTTATCTCCTCATCAGACAGAGCACGGTATTCTCCTTCGGCGAGACTTTCATCAAGGGTCAGAGGACCCATGGATATGCGTTTCAGATAGGTTACCCTGTTGCCTCTTGAGGCTATCATCCGTTTGATCTGGTGGTATCTTCCTTCACAGATGGTGACCAGGGCTGAGCAGGGATCCGTTAAATCGACACACAGGACGGCACTTTTTAACAAGGTGCCGTCTTTTAATGTGATACCTTTTTCAAAGGCAGAGACATCTTCATCGGTAAGCGGTCCGGCAGTTCGAACAAAATAGGTTTTTTCAACGTGAAATTTAGGGGAAAGAAGCCGGTGGGACAGCTCGCCGTCGTCGGTCAGTAGTAAAAGTCCCACAGTGTCTTTATCCAGCCGTCCCACGGGAAACAGACCTTCTTTAAGGTCGGGCGGGAACAGATCCAGAACGGTCTTCTGGTCCGTATCTTTGGTTGCGGAAAGGAGCCCTGCGGGCTTGTTGAGCATGAAATAATGATATTCCTGATGGCCGATCGGCTGTCCCATAGAGCATATCTCATCCGCTCCGGGAGTTACCTTATACCCCGGATCCGTGCAGGTCACTCCGTTTACCGAGACCTGTCCTTTTTTTATCCCGGCTTTGATCTGACTGCGGCTTAAAGGCGTGCTGTCGGACAGATACTTGTCCAACCGTATTTGCTTTTTTGATTTCATTGGGTTATTATACTTCATAAAAGCGGTACCCCTTGGGTCTGCAGGGGAGCGATCATAAATAAGGCCGCTCCGTGTTTAGCACATAATATATTATAGGTGTATCATAGTCAAGATGTTGTCAAGTGGATTATGAAAAGATCCTTCGGCAAAAGCCTCAGGATGACATTCGGTGTAATCATTTTGAATGCAGCATACCCGTGGTCATTCTGAGCGAAGCGACGTATATCACACCATGAAATGGTGTGATGCCACCCCGGCGAGGGGTTGCGAAGCAACAGGAAGAATCTTAGATAAAGGATAGCGATATGAACGACAGGATAAAAGAGTTAGAAGATCAACTGGCTGTTTTGAAGAATGATACGGCCTATAACCGGCGTAAGCTAAGAGAGCTTGAAAATGCCCAGATCACCCTGGATAACAGGATGCTGGCCATTGATAAGGAGCTTAAGGCGGCGAAAGCCAGGGCTGCAAGGGACGGTCTTTTCTCGTCCCATGCTCCGCAGAGCGCCCCTTCCATCAAGATGACTCCCGTACCGGAGCCGTCGATCATCACGGAACCCATAGAAGCTGAGGTGACCCGGCCTACGTCGGCACCGCAGCCTGTCCCTGAACAGCAGGATATTTCTTTGTCTCAGAATGCCGCTGTTGCTCCTTCTATTGCAGGCCTATCGGCAGAACAGAATACACCGTTACAACAGAATACACCGTTACAACAGAATGTACCGTTACAGCAGAACTCACCGGCACCACAGCCTGTATCCGTACATCAACCTGTTCAGTCACAGCAGCCGGCTCAGAGGGGAAACACAGTTTACAGAGTGGAGTCTGCCCGGACAGCAAAAAAAGAAAAGAAGGATGTGGAGCGCACCATCGGCCGCCAGATCATGGGCATAGCCGCGTCGATCCTTATTTTTATCGGTATCACCCTGTTTGCCATGCTCATCATTCCCAATCTGACGGACAGCATAAAAATGGCAGCCATGTTCATATTCTCCTTTGCCCTGACTGCAGTGGGCATCACTCTTATGATAAAGCAAAAGGGCGGAGATTTCGGAGTGATCCTTGCTGCCTGCGGTATGGGCAGCGTCTATATATCGCTGTATGTGACAGCGGTTTACTTTAAATCCCTTGATGACATCCCGCTGTATATTTTATTGCTGCTTTGGATAGTGTTCATCTGTGTTCTGTCCAGATACGGATCCTATCTTTTCCATCTGATCGGCGTTATTGGAATAGTAGTGTCTGTTTTCTTTTCCTTCCACATCCTGGACAGATATGATCTGTCAAAGACTATCTTTCTTACGGCGTATTTTATCATAGGCTCTACGGCTTTTCTTTTGACAAACAAAGGTCAGCTCAAAGAATATATCACGGATGCCATGGGGATCCTGTTTTCGTCTCTGAGCCTTGCAGTCTTTATCATGACCAACCTGGGATCGGAATCCAAACCTGCCGGGATCATGCTTATTGTCTTTATGATCGCCTTTATCATTTATTCCATGGCGATTAAATTTGAGGATCATCATATCGCGGCTTCAGTTTCATCGCTGATCGCCAGCCTGATCTATCTGCCGCTGTTCTGTTATGTGATAAGTGAAAACGGTACTCTTGCCCTGACCAGTCTTGGCACCATCGTGGCGGTAACGATGTTTTACAGGTTCAAGGACAGGGAAGAGGGAAGCGACTTCGCGGTAAAAGCCGTGTGGACCTCCATTTTTATGCTGACGCTTATAATCGGCTGGCTCAGCTGGGATCTGGTGTCGGAATACATGAGCGTGGCGCCGGTCCTTCTGGCGGTGGTGATCTACGGCTTTCTGGCAGAGGACGTATATTTTACATTTTGCGGTATGCTGGTCTATCTGATCTATTCCTTCAGCTTTGGGGAAAGTACGGCCGGAGAACCCCGGGCCTTTTGTCTGCTGGCATTTACCCTTGCTTTTGCCTTTGTTCCCCATGTGCTCATGCATTTTAAAGACTGTGAATACAAAAAGGTGAATAAGCTGGCATATTATATTCTGGGACTGCTTTCGCTGTTTGGCTGCCTGACTTACTATTTCAATACATTTACGGACCAGGCCGCTGATATATATTATGCTCTTTACACAGACCGCATTGGCGGAGCCGTGGATGAGGAGGCGGTGGCCGGACTGTTCTGTTTTGTCATCATAGCCGTTGTAAACTCTGTCCTTTCCCGGACAGCCTTTATCAAGAAGGAGGACGATGAGGAAGAGATCGACATGGTCATGGCGATACCCTTGTTTGCCATCAATTTCTTCATGATAATGGTCGGGATGATCCATATGAATATCATGAAAAACGCCCCCGGCTTCAAGATCATTTATCTGCTGGTCACACTGGCGCTTCTGTTCGTAAATCTGGACAGGATAAAGGATTTTGAAAATCCCCTGGCGGATATCTATCTGGGACTTCGTTTCAACATATTCATGCTGGCGGCACTGGCGTCATTTGATGTCAGAAATTATATTTATTCCACCTGCTGCTTTGCCCTGGCGCTCTTTGGTATAATAATCGGCTTCCTGATAAAAAAGAAGCCAATGCGTATCTATTTCCTTGTGGTGACCCTGCTCAGTGTGATAAAACTGGTGATGTATGATATCACCTATGACAACAGCGCCATGAGGGCTATGAGCTTTATAATAAGCGGAGTTTTGTGCCTGATCATCAGCTTCGTATACCAAAAGGCTGATAAGAAGCTGGGGCAGATCCCGGAGCCGGCAGTGACTGCGCAGAATCCGGTACAGAATTCAGTACAGCAATCGGTACAGCCGATGCAGCAGCCGGTACAGCCGATGCAACAGCCGGTACAGCAGCCGATCCAGTCGGAACAGCTTGAACAGTCGGAGCGTCATAATGAAGAATAAAAGGATCCTGAGCTATATACTACCGGTCCTGTTTGTGGTGCTGCTCCTTATCGTAGCGGCATATACCGGCGGGGTGTTTGCGCCAAAGCCCGAACCGGGAGAGCCTCTGAGAGCGGATTTTATTGATGTGGGCAAGGGAGACTGTATCCTGGTCAGATCGCCGTCGTATACCATGCTGATAGATACGGGCTATGAAGAGACCTCGGATAAGGTGTTGTCATATCTGGAAAAAGAAAAGGTTGACAGTTTAGATACACTGGTGGTCACCCATTTTGACAAGGACCATGCAGGAGGCGTGGCTTCGCTTTTGTCCGAAATGAGCATAGGCGAGATATATGCGCCTGCTTTTGAAAGCGTGAAAGATACATATGAACTCTACAGGGCTGCAGTTTCATCATCAGGTGTGACGGAGTATCTCATAAAGCCCGGGGAATGCACCTGTCTTGAAAAAGGGAAGCTGGATATCGTCATAGAAGCCCCCGATATAGTCTATGATCCCAATGAAAAAAAAGACAACGATATGTCCTTGATGCTCAGGATAGACAACAGCAGAGAGAGCTGGTTATTCCTGGGGGATATCGAAAAGCACGGCATCAGATATTTTCTTGATGATTCACAGATCTGCAAACTGCCTGAGGGCGGGTGTTATTCGCTGGTCAAAATGCCCCGCCACGGAGGGATAGAGGATAATTCCGATAAACTGGCAGAATATCTGGGAAGGAATTCTTCGAAGGATGCTCTGGCCGTGATCACTGATTCAACCGAAAAGAAAGCAGACAGTGAACTGATCGCTCTTCTGGAAGAGAACGGTTTTGATCACCTGTCCACGTCGGAAGAAGGGGATATTGTAGTCAGTTTTTATTGAAAAAGGTATCTTGTTCGTTTAAAATGAATCTGTTTCAAGCGAGTCTTAGTTGAATGAACGTCACAATTGGATCGCTGAATGATCATTGCTGTTAATCAGAGCAACTAACTCCCTTTCCGGAGGGGTAGATATAAGGAGTGAAAGGTTATGAAGGGAATAAAGGACATCATAATAAAGGGATCAATATTCGCGGTTCTGACTGCGGTTTTCTGTATGGGAGGCGCAGGACGTGGCATTGAGACGGTGATGGCAGCGGATGAGGACAATTCCACTATCGGTTATTTTACACCAAGTGTTGATGGGAATAAAGTTACTCCCCAAAAATACAACGATGGATTTTCTGAAGGATATGAAACAATAAAATTTGCCGGGAAAGACTGGTACGTGATCGGGTATGACGGAACGGGGGTTGCAGCACAGGAGGATATGATAACACTTCTAAGTGTTAATGATGAAGCCGATACAGTATTTGGCTCGAATAACTCATATGCAGGTTCCAATGTTGCCGACTATTTAGCGGATCGGTACAATGCTTTCTCGGAAGACGTGAAGGCGGCGATAGTGCCAAGAACATTGACAAGTGGATCAGATGAAATAGCCGGAGACGATATAACAGCAGGACTTTGGGCTCTTTCCAAAAGTGAAGCGGAGAAACTTCCGCAAGATGTTCTAAGAATACAAGGCGCCACATCCTGGTGGCTTCGTACACCTGATTCAGAATGTGTTTATGCAGTAGATATTTCCGGTAGTATAAAAAGCAGAGTTAATGTAAATGGAAATAGCAGTATCAGCGTCAGATCGGCTTTATGGGTCAGGGCTGATTCAGTCGTTTATAATGTTAAAGAAACATCAAACGGTTTTCTGAAAAATTACAGCTATTCCCTCACTCCTGGTCCGGCGATGGTAGAAGATACTGTTTACGCCACCATACAGGCGGCGTTGGATGCGGCAGATGGTGGAAAGACAGTCAAATTACTGAAGGATGTGCAGACCACTTCCCCGCTGACCGTAAGCAAGACTCTCACCCTCGACCTCAACGGCCACACCATCGACCGGGGGCTGAGTGGGGAAACCGGGGATGGCAATAGTTCCGGATCTGTCATCAAGATCGGATCGAACGGAAATCTCACGCTATCTGACAACAGTATAGATCAGACAGGCCTCATCACCGGGGGATATGCTGATAATGGCGGTGGAGTACGAGTTGAGAGTGGTGGTATTTTTACAATGACCGGCGGCACGATCAGCGGAAACAAAACATATTATCCAGAGAGTTGGGGCGGTGGTGTTTTTGTCTCAGTCAGTACTTTCAAAATGACCGGCGGCAAGATCTGTGGAAATATTGCAAGCGGTGGAAATACCTATGGCGGCGGGGTGTATGTCTACAAAAGTAGTTTTACAATGACCGGTGGAGAGATATGCGGCAACAGCTCAGAGAAATCCGGTCTCTCAGGCGATAATAATTATGGCGGCGGTTTATATTTAGAGGATAATTATAGTGGTAAGAATTGTTCAATGACCGGCGGCAGGATCTGTAACAACACGGCGGGCAGCGCCGGAGGAGGAGTATACACCAAAGCTTGCGAGTTCACCATGGGAAATGACGCTGTTATCACCGGAAATAGTTCAATGGCCGATGGCGGTGGTTTGTATGCCGAAGACACAGAATTTACTATGACCGGTGGAGAGATCAGTCATAATTCGGCAGTAAGTCGTGGAGGTGGGATCTATAATGGCTGGAATTTCAATATAAGCGGAGGTAAGATCACTCTTAACACCGCAGGTACAGGTGGAGGTATTTTTAGTGGAGATACAAGTGATAGTAATACAATAAACATTACCGGAGGAGAGATAACATATAATAAAGCTGAACAGAACGCCGGTGGTATCTATATGTATAGTCCCAGTTCGTATCCCTTTATACTTTCCGGTGTATCCGAGATAAACGGAAACGCCGAAGGTGGCGAGATTGTTAATGGTACCTTAAAAGGCGGCACTCCGAGCAATGTATGCGTTATGGATGGAAATATAATATATATCTCCGGAGCTATGGAGAACAGTACCCCCATAGGAGTTACTTTGAAGAATGGTAGTGGAACTTCTACAACAGGGGTATTTGCTGAAGCAAAGACAGATTATAACAGCGGTGCGCTTACTGCCGATGACGTGGCACACTTTAAGAGCGATATTGAAAGCTATGAACCCATTCTGAACGCGAATGGCGAAGCGGAACTGGTACAAAAAGTAAAGGCTCCTGCATTCAGTCCCGCAGGCGGAATCTATACATCAGCCCAGAACGTGACCATCTCTTCCGAAACCTCAGGTGCGGATATCTATTATACGATCGACGGCAGCACCCCCACGAAGGACAGCGGAAAGAAGTACACCGGGCCCATATCCGTCGAGAAGACCATGACGATAAAAGCCATAGCCGTAAAGACGGATATGGCGGACAGCGACGTATCATCTGCGACTTATACGATAAATTCCGTTCCTCCAGCAACAACCTATGCCGTCACAGTGGAAAACGGTGACGGGGACGGTAACTACGTAGCCGGAGCGACAGTGACCATCAAAGCAGATGCCCCCACAGCCGGACAGGTATTTGACAGATGGACCACAGGGGATGGCGTGACATTCGCCAGTGCTGCATCCGAGACCACGACCTTCACTATGCCAGCCAAGGCAGTGACTGTTAAAGCAACCTACAGGAATGTTAATACCGTGGCTGCTCCGGGATTCACCCCTGATGGCGGGAATTATACTTCTGAGCAGAGCGTAACAATCTCCTGTTCCACGGAAGGGGCAGTGATATACTATACCGTGGATGGGACTGATCCTACAAAAGCAAGCGCTAAATACTCAGAGCCCATTCCGGTAAAAGAGGATATGACCATCAAGGCCTTTGCTGTAAAAGACGGAATGACTGACAGCGCGGTTTCCGTAGCAGCATATACGATAGGTTCCGAGACTCCGGTCATTACCAAGTATCTGGTAACGGTAAATAACGGATCAGGGGACGGGGAATATGAAGAAAACGAGACCGTGACCATCAAGGCAGACGATCCTGCAGAGGGAAAGGTCTTTGATAAATGGACTACTGAGGATGGTATGGAGTTTGCCGACGCAGCTTCAACGGAGACCACTTTCACGATGCCTGCACATGCTGTGACGGTTACAGCCACTTATAAGGATAAGGAAGCGGACAAGCCTGATCCGGATGATCCCGGACAGGATGATCCTAAACCTGTGAACCCTGATCCGGCAAACCCTGACTCCGGGAAGGTGCCTGATAAGGTGCCCGTCACGGATCCCTCATCTTCCTACGCAGCCCCGGAGGACAACTTCGCCCCTGTGGCACCGGGATCCTCAGAGGGCACGGGAGGAAACATAAAGAAGCTGGAACTTGACTTCTCTAATGTCAAGGCATCCGGTGTGGATCCGGGCAGCCTAAAGATGACCGCCATTAAGGGATCGAAATTCACGACGAAAGCAAAGGTCAAGGATAAGAACTCCGTACATACCGATGGCGGCGTGAAGGCCAAGTTCAATAAAAAGGACAGCACCGTAACCATTACCTGTAAAAATTCCGGAAAGGCTACATTTGATATGGAAGACGGTGATTCCTATACAGTTGCCTTCACGGTAGAGAAACCAAAGCCCAATAAGAGCGAAGGGAAGCTGACTGCAGGCTCAGCACCGGTCACCAAGACAGTAAAGGACCTCTTCGGGACATCCATCACCGGAGGAAAGCTTGAGGTCATCAAGGAGAAGGTTAGCGGCCGGGTAACTCCTTCAGGGAACGGGATCACGATCAATCCTGCTGAGAAGAACACTATCAAGATCCAGTATCAGTATCTGAATAAGAAGTATAAGATGAGCATTAAAGTGAAGTGATGAGGGGAAGCTGTTCAAGGATATGGAAAAACTGGACATAGTAATAACCATGGGTGGTCTTGGCAAGCGCTTTCTGGATGCGGGCTACAAGGTCCCCAAATACATGATAGAAGCAAAGGGAAAGACCCTTTTCGACTGGTCCATGATCAGCCTGACAGGGTTCAAAAGTGAAGCAGACAAATATATTTTTATTGCCATGAAAAATGATGAAGTCGATGTGGAAGGCTTTGTCAAAGACAGATGTGAAGCTCTGGGTATAGCTGATCATCAGCTGATCCTGCTCGACTATCTGACTGATGGCCAGGCTACCACAGCCATGCTGGCTTCACGATACTGGAGTGAAGAGAATGGTCTTTTGATCTATAATATAGATACTTATGTGGAAGCTGGCTGTATGAGCAGTTCCCAGCTTAAGGGTGACGGCTTTATCCCCTGTTTTAAGGGGGAGGGTGATCATTGGAGCTTTGTAAGGCTGGATGATGCGGGCCGTGCCGTGGAGATCAGGGAAAAGGAGAGGATCTCGGAGCACTGTACCCTGGGGGCGTATTATTTTAAAAGCTGTGGTCTCTACAAAACGTTGTATGAGGAGTATTACAGCGATGACAGAAATCTGGTACGGGGCGAGAAATATGTGGCTCCGCTTTATGATCATCTGCTGACAAAGGGCGGAGAGATCTATATCTGTGATGTGGATCCGTCAAAGGTCCATGTGCTGGGAACCCCCGATGAACTGGAGATTTTCAGGCAGAGTTAGGTAAAGCAGTTGATCGGGCTGTATGTGAATGTATTGAAGCCAGTCGGCTGTTAAATTCAGGAACTTGTTTACAGAATGTTCATAGAATGTTATGTAAATGTTTATGAAATGCTAATTCCCATGTCATTTTTATTATGTATACTTCGTTGCATAGTTAAGAGATTGACTTAGACGGGGCTGGCCAGCACGTTGACCAAATTTTATAGGTTATTCAGTAGTTCTTATGAGCTACGCCATGATATAAAACTTTTTCATAATGCCGGAATCCGAGAGGATTTCCGGCATCCTCCCTTTTTAGGGGTCTTTTTTGTGTGTTTATTGATCAATGAATGAGTGGATTAGAAAAAATACAGTGCTATCGTGCTGTCTTATATTTGTAATTCTGATATTTGTACATGGATTCGAAGCCATCGTACTTAGAACGGATGAAACTGTTTTTGGCGAAAACTTTATCAATAAAGTGTTTGGGATCTTTGTAGTTTTTATAGTATTGCGGATCTTAAAATGGAAATGGTCTGATATAGGATTTGCCAAAAAAGGATTTGTAAAAAATACCGGCATGGGATTGTTGATCGCGCTATGTTCATTTATCGTTTCGTACAGCGCAGAGATCATCATCCTCAAGAGTCAGGGGCATGATATCGGATTTGGAATCTTCACCTCCGGCTTTTCGCTGACAGGGGAAGCCGCTAAACATACCGGTATGGGTTTTATACTGATATGTGTTTTCTTCAATATCATAAATGTGATCATGGAGGAAGGTACATTCAGGGGTCTTTTTTATAATATTACCGTTATGGATCATTCCTCGAAGTACGCGTTGTTATTTCAGGCGTTTTTGTTCGGAGTATGGCATATCGTGACCCCGCTCCATAATCTGATCGATGGTGATATTAATATCGGAGAATTTATAGTACTCGGCATAGGCTATATCATACTTGCCGGAATGATGGGTATCAAGTGGGAATTGCTCTACTTGATGACCGGCAGCTTGTATGCCGGAATGGCTGACCATTTCTTCAACAACTGCATTGCTACCAATCTGCTTCATGTAACTACCGAAAGCGGAACCGATGAGATGATGATCATCCGCGTGGCGATCGCACAGCTTCTTTCATTTGTTCTTATCTTACTGGTGTGGAAGAAACGGTGCAAACCGGTAGAAACACCATAAAATCATGTTTAATATGTCGGAACCGGTCGGCGGGTGATCAGATCACCCGCATTCCGCCGTATTTTCTGATGCTGTAGATCTTGCATGAACCTTCGCCGAATACTTCATCCATCTTCTTTTTATATTCATCTACTTTTTCGTTCTTTAAAATAGCCTGGATGGTGCCTGCGAAGCCGCCTCCGTGGATCCTGGCAGCACCGTCTTTACCTATGATCATGTCGCTGAGCATGAGAGCCACTGAGGTGTTCTGGTGTGAGGGATCCTTGGGCGTATAAATGTTCTGCAGATACTGGAATGAAGATTTGGCCGACTGACGGAAGGCAGACAGGAAACCGTCCATATCACCCTTTGACAGGGCTTCTACTTCCAGATCCACACGTTTGTTTTCTTCATAATAGTGCAGGGCCCTGAGCAAAGCCCGGTCTCCTGCGCTCTCTCTTACTTTGTTGATATTGGAAAGGATGACATCCTCGTCCACGTCGCATAACAGTGCGGCGTCAAAAACCGCAGCCACGTCCTTCATCTCGGCGGGAACTGCCGCATAATCGGGAGTGAGATCCGCGTGTGACCCCTTTGTGTCTGTGATGCATAAGCTGTATCCGTATTTTGACAGATCACAATCGATGGATCTGGTGATGACGTTTTCCGGATCCTTGAAATCGATAAAACACATGCTGCCCATGGAGGAAGCCATCTGGTCCATAAGGCCGCAGGGTTTGCCGAAATATTTATTCTCTGAAAACTGTCCGGTGGCGGCGATCTCCTGGGGGGAGATATTCATGTCGTTGTACAGCCCTGAGATGATGGTGCCGATCAGGTTCTCAAAGGCTGCCGAAGAAGAAAGACCGGAACCCTGTAAGACGTCGCTGGTGATGTAAGCATTGAAGCCGCCAATGGTGTACCCCAGCATCTTCAGTCTGTATAATACGCCTTTGACAAGGGCGTTGGTGGTGCCCTCTTCGGACTGGATCTTGCCGATGTCGGTGGTGTTTATGGTTATCATGCTGTAGCCCTGTGAGAGGACACGTACTTCCTGACTGTCCTGCTCGGGAGTAACTACGGCGATAGCATCGTCGGTGATGGCTGCGGCCAGCACCTTGCCGTTCTGGTGGTCTGTGTGATTGCCGCCTATCTCTGTCCTGCCGGGAGCCGAAAAGACGGAAATCTGTGTGTCTTCATTGCGATCGAAAGCTTTGAGGAATTCATCAATGGCATGTGTATATCTGTCCTTTTGATATGACAAAGCCGCATTATCCGGATAAATGTCAAGTAAAAGCGAATCAAAGCTGCCATCCTTAAGTTTGTTTTTGATCTCTGATGCAGTGTTCATATTATTCTTCTCCTTTTCCCATATCCATAGAATACTATGAAGCCTTTAATTTTACAAGTTGCGCAATACCGTCAATTTTCATGGTTGACATATCAAATATTATGATGGTACCATATGTGCAACCGGTTGCGATAATGTTAGCACTTTTTATTCTAAAAGTAAAGAGAAAGAACGGGGTTAACGGGGGTAAGATGGAAAACAATACTTTAACCATTCAGGATGTGGCGGATGCCCTGAATATTTCCAAAACTACGGTGTCCAGGGCTATCTCCGGCAAGGGCAGGATCGGCGAGGCCACCAGGAGCAGGGTCCTCAAGTATATTGAAGAGAATAATTACAGGCCCAGTCCCCTGGCAAAGGGCCTGGCGCAGTCCCGTACTTATAATATCGGCTGGGTCATACCCGGCGATTCCGAGTCGAAATCACTTCCCTTTTTCCAGAGATGTATGTCGGGAGTCCTGGACGTGGCTGCCGCTGCGGATTATGACCTGTTGATATCCATGACCTTTGAAGGCAATATTTCTCATTTAAAAAGGATAGTTGATAACCGCAAGCTGGACGGTCTTATTCTGGCCCGTACCATGATGGATGATGAGTGCATCAGGTATCTGAAGGGAGTGGATCTTCCTTTTGTGGTGATCGGTAGTACGCAGGAGAAGGATGTGATCCAGGTGGATAACGATCATATCAAAGCCTGTATGGAACTGACCTCCATTCTTTTGATGAAGGGCATGGATAAGCTGGCTCTTATCGGCTGCGGCGATGGCATGGTGGTCACAAAGAGCAGGGAAGAAGGTTTCAGACGCGCTTTTGAGGCACAAAACAAAAAGGTAGATGAGGATCTGGTCTTCATAACCGGAAACGAGATCCTGGATATAGAAGTGGCGGTTGAGGACGCATTGATAAAGGGGGCGCAGTGTCTTGTCTGCATGGACGATTTTATCTGTTCGACCGCTCTGGCAAAGTTTAAGAGAGACGGAGTAAAGGTGCCGGAGGATGTGATGATCGCGTCCTTTTACAACAGCCCTCTGCTGGAAAATAACCAGCCGGCCATTACCACCCTCCGCTATGACCCCAGGGGACTGGGGATCACCGCCTGTCAGAATCTGTTAAAACGTATCGACGGTGAGAACGTATCTGAAACGACCATGCTGGGATATGAGGTCCTGCTCAAGGAATCCACTCAGCAGCTGTGATCTTTCTTTTAGTGAATTGAGATAAATCCCCAAAACCATTTTTGTAGAAAAAGTAGAAAAAGGTGAATTGACTAAAAAATAGTTTGCCATTTGTGCATAAAGTGTAGTATTTTTAAGTTGAACAATCGGTTGCGCAAACTACGCCGATTTTGCCGGATGACTCGGTTTTCCATTTGAGAAACGCCCGGTTTGTCATTCTGAGGACCTCCGGTTTGTCATTATGAGTAGCGAAGCAACAGGAAGAATTTTGAAAGAGTAAATCATTTTTCAGTACTAAGCTATAAAAAAGGAGAAGGACATGAAAAGATCAAATTTAAAGCAAAGGATCAAACGGACATTGGCGGCCCTGCTGTCAGCATCGATGGTTCTGACGGGCTTTACCCTGCCCGCGCCTGTTATGGCGGATGAGCTTGAGGAAGACAATGCTGTCGTGGGTGATGAATTAACCGGATCGGAAGAGATAAATGGTACAACGGATAGTTTTACTATTTATTATCGTTATGATAATTCTGAACTGGAAGATGGCCAATATATTGTTGCGGATCAATGGGTTTGGGATAATCTTAAGCCCGTTTCGGCCAATGAAATAGGGGAAACAGTTCATTTTTCTGATTGGGAGAAATGGTGTTTCAGAATGGATCACATAAATTCTGATTGGTGGTCATTATGTTTGTCTGAGGTACCATCGGGAGGATTTGATCTTTATCTGGTGGATGCTACTGCACATAGTGTAAAAAAGATTAACGCATTTGATATTGATGATAATAATACTGAAATATATGCAGCAATGGCCACTAATACAAATTATGCCGTTGCGGTTGACGGAACGAGTTATTATACGAACGATGCCGCAGTTGCATATACACAGCAGGTAACCATGTATATCTATGATGACACAGCGGATATGGTTCCCGGGCTTTATATGTGGTCCGAAGGAGGGGCGGGGGATGATGCCGCCTATCCTCTTTATTATGTTGATGAGACAGATAAGGATGTTAAGCAGCTGGAAGTAACAAAGGATGAAGGAAATGACCATTTATACGCACTTTCGGCTGCTTCTGATGTGGGAGAAAACTGGTATAAGATCACTTTCATCGCTGATCTGTCAAAGACAGGTACGGCATTTAAATATATGAGATATTCGGCTTCCGGAATAGAATGGACCCCCGGAACCAAATTCAGTTATGATGGGACCGCAGAAACGACAGATGCTTCTGTTATGGTAACAGAAGGAAAAGTTTATTATAGGGATGGTGTATTCACAGCTTCTCTGGAACACAGCCTGGCACAGCTGAGGGAACTTGTTGCTGAAGCTAAAGCATTAGATAAAGATGCTTATACGCAGGAAAGTTTATCGGCAGTAGATGGTGCGCTTGTTTCCGCAAACAGTGTTCTGGAAAAAGAAGAATACAAAAATGTGAATGACAGCGATGCAAAAACTGTAACCGGAGATGATATAGAGGCTGCTTACAGTACGCTTAAAACCGCAATGGATGCATTGGTGGCGCTCTTTGTCGCAGAAAAAACTGTTAATGTATATTGTTATTCCAGTGAAAACCTTTCGGGGCTGACCATAGTGCCGTGGGATGATGTGAAGTCTTATATAAAGGAAGGCATAACCGTATCCGCAGTGGGAGAAGAGCATCCGGGCTGGTATAAGTTCAGTCTTGAGATGAAGAATGATGTAGAGAATGTTACTAATGATGGCGCTCATTGGCCCGGAATACTTATAGGTACGGCCTGGAACGATTATAAACTGGGCTTTACAACAGATGAGAACTATAGTGTTTATAAGGCACTGGTGATAGATTCAGAGGATGGCAATTCCCTGTATGTAAAGGACGGGGAGGTTTATGAGTCCTATGAAGCGTCGGAAAAGGTGACACTTTCCATGCTCCGTACTCTTGTAACAGAGAGTGATGCATTGGAAGAGGCTTCTTATACGGCGGAAACTTTCAGCGCTTTTTCTGCGAAGCTTACCGCAGCAAAGACTGTTCTTGAAAAGGACGATTATAAGGATAAAACCGATACGGAAGCAGAGAGTGTTGTAGGTGATGATATAAAGACCGCTTACAATGATCTGAAGGCGGCTAAGGCAGCGCTGGAAGCTCTTTTTGTCGCAGAAAAAACTGTTAATGTATATTGTTATTCGAGTGAAAACCTTTCGGGGCTGACCATAGTGCCGTGGGATGATGTGAAGGCCTATATAAAGGAAGGCATAACCGTATCCGCAGTGGGAGATGAGCATCCGGGCTGGTATAAGTTCAGTCTTGAGATGAAAAACGATGTAGAGAATGTTACTAATGATGGCGCTCATTGGCCCGGAATACTTGTAGGTACGGCCTGGAACGATTATAAACTGAGTTTCACAACCAATGCTAACTATAGCGTTTATGAGGCGCTGGTGATAAATTCCGCAGATGGCGATTCCCTGTATGTAAAGGACGGCGCGGTATATAAGTCATACGATGCGGCGGAGACGGTTTCGCTTTCCATGCTCCGTACTCTGGTAACAGAGGTCGAGGGTTATAAGGAGGCATCCTATACGGAGGATAGCTTCAGTGCTTTTTCCGCAAAGCTCACCGCGGCAAAAGCAGTCCTTGCAAAGGATGATTATAAAAATGTCTCGGATGAAGCTGCTGAAACTACTGTCGGAGATGATATTAAGACGGCTTACAACGAACTGAAGGCTGCAAAGGAATCCCTGGTAAAGCTTTTCAAGGCCGACAAGACAGTTCATGTGTTCTATTATTATCCGGACGAAGACCTGTCATCATATCAGGTATGGCCCTGGGATGATGTGGCTGAATACCTGAAGTCTGATGTTCCCATCGAAGCAGTGCAGGAT
>JAEEZH010000092.1 GCA_016288495.1 Lachnospiraceae bacterium | reverse complement strand
CCTCGCCTTTCACCTCGACATACGACTTATCATCCGCCATCACGGACACGGCAGGCACAGCCGGCATGCTTCCAAAAGCCAGCGCAGCCGAGAGCCAGAGCGCAAGTGAACGCCTGTTGATCAGTTCTCCGATGTTTTTCATGACCTTATTTCCCTCCTCTATCTCATTTTACAAAGCTGACAACATAGCTGATGTGGATCAGCCCTGAAGCCAGGCTTTAACTTCATCAACCAGCTTTTTCGCGGTATAGCGGCCGGTCTTGTACACGCGCTTCAGCTCCTCCGGATCGTGGGCTGTCTGGGATATCCTCAGGTCCTTCTTCGGCCTGATCACATATATGCTGCCGTTTTCCTCACATTCACTTATATAGTCCAGCTCCGCGTTATACATCAGATGGCGGCTTTCCATATCCTTTACCAGCTCGGGATACTTCTTACCGTATTTGAGCTTTATAAGCGGCATGAGCTTAGTCGGCTCTTTCCTGTATTCTTCAGGCCTGGTCTGGATCACTACGATGCGGTCATACCCGAGTTTCTGAAATTTCTTAAGCGGTATCGCATCGGATACTCCGCCGTCCAGAAACTTCCTTCCGTCTATCTCCACCACCTTTGACACAAGGGGCATGGATCCCGAGGCCCTGAAATACTTAATATCGCCTTCCATTCCGTCCGTGCACTTATAGTAAAAGGGCTCGCCGGTCTCCACATCCGTGCAGACCGCATAAAACTCCATGGGATTCTCGGCAAAAGCCTTATGGTCCCATATATCCAGTTCAAAGGGGATCCTTCGGTAACAGAAATCCACTCCGAAGATATTTCCGGTGAAAATGAGATTCAGGAAACTGACAAATCTTTTATCCCTGCAGTACTTCACATTATAGCGCACCGCCCGGCCCGGCTGATGCGACTTAAGATTACAGCCGAACAGAGCGCCGGCCGAGACACCTATGGCGCCGTCAAAGGTCAGGTCATTTTCCATGAAGACGTCAAGTATGCCGGCTGTGAAAAGCCCCCGCATTCCTCCGCCTTCCAAAACAAGTCCTGTTTTCAAAGCATATACCTCTCAATTATCTCCGCCACTGCGTCTGCCTCATGATCGTTTTCGGTAACGATATCCGCGGCCTCTTTCGCAGCTTCTATGGCGTTTTTTACCGCAACGCCCATTCCGGCGCGGCTTATCATATCTATGTCGTTCCCTTCATCGCCGATGGCGATGGTGTCATTCTTATCCACTCCGAGAACTCTGCAAAGGTTCTCAAGAGCCATTCCCTTTCCTGCGTTCTTTGACCCGAATTCAAGCAGGACGGGATTGGAGAAAATATTCTCCGTGACATCCGAAAGCTTCTCACCCACCTGTGCCTGAAAACGCTCCAGGCGGTCGTGATCCGTCATATGCGCCACTATGCATTTAAGGGGTTCGGCCTTCAGCGCTTCCATTACATTGTCCACGACCTTATAGGGCATCCGGATCCGCGATGAGTACCACCGGATATATTCACTGTCCCTTTCCACCAGGACACAGTCGTCATTATAGGTCTGGACATTCAGATCCCACTTCGGCGCCTCTTCAAAAAGAACTTTTACCACATCGAAGGAAATGCCCTCATGAACAAGCTCCTTCATATCCTTTGTATCCACTATCTGTCCGCCGTTATAGGAAGCGATGTAATATCCCTCGCCCAAAAGACCGTACTGTCTTGCGAGCACCATGCAGCTATAGAGCGGGCGGCCGGTACACATCACAAAGCCATGACCTTTGTCTGTCATGGCGCGTATGGCTGAAAGATTTTTATCCGAGATCCTGTTATCGGACGTAAGCAGAGTATCGTCCATATCACAAAACAGCAGCATCTTCACTTCCTGCCTTTGAGATGAATGATATACTGCTCAGCCGTCCTTCCGGACATTCCGGCGTATTTAAGTTCCCACTGATCAGCACCCAGGAGCAGCTCTTCCTCGGGCATGTCAATGCCCTCGCGCCCTGCAAGATTCCTGACGATCTCATGATATTCCTTTTTATCCGGCCTGCCAAAATAGATGGACAGTCCGAACCTGGCCGAAAGAGACAGCTTTTCCTGGACCGTATCGTTGGTATGGAGATCCTCGTCCCTCTCTTTTTTGTCCCGGAAGCTCTCCCTGATCAGATGCCTGCGGTTTGACGTAGCGTAGATCAGGATGTTCTCGGGCTTTTTCTCAAGACTGCCCTCGATCACAGCCTTTAAATACTTGTAATCCACCTCGAACTCCTCGAAGGAGAGGTCGTCCATATAGAGGATGAATTTGTAGTTGCGGTTCTTTATCTGCGCCACAACATCGTTAAGATCCTTGAACTGGTGCTTGTAGAGTTCTATGACCCTGAGTCCTCTCTCGTAATACCTGTTCACTATGGCTTTTATGCTGGTGCTCTTTCCCGTGCCCGCATCACCGTAGAGCAGGCAGTTATTCGCCGGTTTTCCGTCGAGGAAGGCTTCGGTATTTTCCACCAGGGCCCTTTTTGCACTCTCATAGCCCACCAGATCGTCAAGATCGACATGTCTTATGTTTGAAATGGGTTCTATCACGGGATGGTCGCCTACATGGCGGACCCTGAAAGCCTTATTCAGTCCGAATTTACCAACTCCGAAATCACCGTAAAATGAGGATACGATATCCATGAATGCCTCATCGTCCTCCGCCCACGCGAGATTTATGGCCAGGTCGCAGATCCTGTCCCTTATCCTTTTGTTAAAGGCCTTGCCGTTTTCCTTATAGGGCGTGTAAAAGAGGAGCACCGTGACCACATCCGTATGAAGCATCGGCCCAAGCCCCTCAAGGTCTGCTTTGAAAAGCTCCCGAAAGATCCCGAAATCATGCATGGCAAAATCGTTCATGCTTCCATCGATATGCCCTCTTATCTCACAGGCGCAGCTGAAGGGGTTTTCGTTATTGCACAGAAGGTATGCCAGAAAGCAGTGCCAGAGAT
>JAEEZH010000091.1 GCA_016288495.1 Lachnospiraceae bacterium | reverse complement strand
CTGTCGATGGGAGTGAAGGAAGGAACGCCCAGAGTGCATTCCACGGACCGTGAATTGGAAAGCGCCACGGCGAACTTGCCGTTTATAAGGTTCAGAAAGTCGCCGATGATCTCGTCACGGATATCATCGGTGACATCGAATTTGGCATAAGCGCCTGCGAAGGCGTTGAGCACCGGAGTGTCCGCATATACTGCGGTAAAAGCGGCATAATCCCCGATTATGAGCTGGGATATATAGCAGTTGCCGCTCATGGCGGACATCTCGAAAGGCTCCTTCATGGCTGCCTTATCGTCCACATTTTCCAACAGACAACTATTCAATTCTTTAATATATAATTCTTTGTAGGACATGTTATCCTCCGTTCAAAGACTGCTTTTTATTACGGTGGTGATCACGCTTTTGAGCTGATCAAAGGTGGCGGGCTTTTGTATGAAATCCTGGGCGCCGGCCTTGAGAGCCTCCTTGAGATTCGCCTGGGTACCCACGGATGATACCATGATGATGCAGGCTTTTTCGTCAAACTCCATGATCTCCTTAACAGTCTGTATACCGTCCTTGACAGGCATGACGATATCCAGAAATACTATATCGGGATGCTCTGACTTGTACGTATCCACAGCAGACTGGCCGTCCGTGACCTCCAGTATGGAAGTGATATTGAGGGATGCCAGATTCTCCTTGAGGCTTCGCCTGGCCAGCAGTGAATCATCACATATTAGTATCTTCAGATCTTTTTCTTCCATAAGTATACCTTCAATCCTTAAGATTCTTCCTGTTGCTTCGCTCAGAATGACAGTAGCTATACTGTACACATCGAATGTCATCCTGAGGCTTTAGCCGAAGGATCTTTATTAATTACGTTTAACTCTGATATCAGACTTAAAACTCTGAACTGATTATATCAGATATAAGAATATAAAACAATTACCCAATAAAGGTTGCATTTAATCGGTGGCTGTTTTAAACTGATATGAGGCATATATGGGTTTATGAATCTTACCTTTGGCAGGTATTATATATGAAGAACAAAAATGGTTCATCCTGCAGGGAGATCATGGATATGATCCCCATGTTTCTGGATTCGGAAATGGAGATCACCATGCAGCAGCAGTTTTTAAAGCATATCAAAAGCTGTGATAACTGTATGGAAGAACTCCGCGTTTCCTATCTTTTTCATGAAAGTCACCGTTATCTTGACGAGGGGCTTTATTTTGATGTGGAAGAAGATTTTAAAAAGATGCTTCAGGAAAAAACAGGCTTTGTAAACCTGGCTGTAAGGCTGAGGATCCTGCTTTTGGTCCTGATCTGCATCTGTGTGGCGGTCCTCATGCTGTTCTGGACCGGAATAATAAGTTGACTATTTGATCATTCTGATCGAAATGGCACCCAACTGTCATTCTGAGAGAAGCAACAGGAAGAATCTTAAGAAAGGCGAAAAAATGAACAGGATATTGCTTGTGGATGGCCACAGTATGATAAACAGGGCGTTTTACGGCGTACCTGCCCTTACGAATTCAAAGGGAGTATATAGCAACGCTGTGTTTGGCTTTGTCAATATCCTTCTTTCCGTGATAGAGGATGAAAAGCTCGATCATCTGATCGTGGCCTTCGATACCTCAGCACCCACCTTCAGACACGGTATATATGATAAATATAAAGGCACCAGAAAGCCCATGCCCGAAGAGCTCAGGGCGCAGGTCCCCCTGGTGAAGGAGCTTCTTACGGCCATGAATATCCCCATTATGACAAAGGAAGGCCTGGAGGCCGATGATCTGCTGGGGACCATGGCAAAAAGAGCCGAAGAAAAAGGTTTTGAGGTATGCATCCTGTCGGGAGACAGGGATCTGCTCCAGCTGGCTACGGACAGGATAAAGATCCGTCTGCCTCACACTAAGGATAAAAAATCGGTCACTGATTCCTTTTATGCAAAGGATGTATTGGAAAAATATAAGGTATCTCCCGCAGGTATCATAGAATTAAAGGCGCTGATGGGGGATTCTTCCGATAATATACCGGGAGTTCCCAAGGTGGGAGAGAAGACAGCCACTGAGCTGGTTATGAAATACGGTACCATCGAGAATCTTAAGGAGCACCGTGAGGAGATCACAAAAAACGCCCTGAGGCAGACCCTTCTCGATAATTTTGAACTGGCTGAGCTCTCCAAAGTGCTGGCCACCATAAATACTGATGCGGATATACCTCTTGGGATCGAGGATACCGTCATGCATGATATATTTACTGAGGCGGCCTTTGAACTGGTGCGTGAACTGGAATTAAAGAGCCTGTATAAAAAATTCGAGAATACAGGGAAGAGTGCTGACAATATCATCATGGGTGAATGCAATGTTAAAAATGTGGTTTCGCCTGAAGAGATCAGCTCCGCCATTGCCGGGCTTACGGATAATAATGACAGGATAGCCGTCGCGGCCTCCTTTGAAAAGGGCGAGATGACCGCCCTCGGGCTGTGTGCCGCTCCGGATGAGGCTGTCAGCATCCCGGTGAACCCTTTGTTCTCCATCAGCCCTGAGTATAAGCTGATAAAGGAGCTTTTTGATAATGAGAATATAAAGCTTCTCACCTGGTCGTTGAAGCCTCTGCTCAAGGCTTTTGACCCGGACAGACGGGAAGGAATGGATGATGTCTCCCTGATGGAGTATCTGTTAAATCCCCTGTCCGGTGAATATACCCTTGATTCAAAGGAAGCAGGCAAAGCTGCCTGTGAGACCTTTATCCGTTACGGGGACTGTAAAAAAAGGCTGGATGAAGAGGGAATGTGGTCTCTTTATGAAAATATCGAGCGGCCTCTTGTATTTACCTTATATGAAATGGAAAAAGCCGGCGTCCTCATCCAAAGGGCTGAGCTTGAGAAATATGCCGTAAGCCTGAAAAAGGACATAGACAGACTGGAAAAATCCATATATGAGCAGGCCGGAGAAGAATTCAATATCAATTCTCCCAAGCAGCTGGGAGTTATCCTGTTTGAGAAAATGCAGTTGAAAGGCGGGAAAAAGACGAAGACAGGCTATTCCACCGCTGCCGATGTATTGGAAAAACTGGCGCCGGAAAGTCCCATAGTGGCCGACATCCTGGAATATCGCGGCCTCACAAAGCTTTATTCCACATACGCAGTGGGTCTCATGGATTATATCGACCCCGACGGGCGTATACGTACCACCTTTAATCAGACGGTTACCGCCACCGGACGCATCAGCTCTTCCGATCCGAATCTCCAGAATATCCCGGTCAGGACCAGCCTGGGCAAGCAGCTGCGCAGGGTTTTCATCCCCCGGGAAGGCTGTGTGTTCATTGACGCCGATTATTCGCAGATAGAACTGAGGATCCTTGCCTGCATGTCAAAGGATGAAAAGCTTATAGAGGCATATAATCAGGAACAGGATATCCACGCACTTACGGCATCCCAGGTATTTCATGTGCCCTTTGACGAGGTTACACCCCAGATGCGCCGCAATGCAAAAGCCGTCAATTTCGGCATTGTTTACGGCATCTCTTCCTTCGGTCTGAGTCAGGATCTGTCCATTACCAGGTCCGAGGCGGCGGAATATATAGAAAAATACTTCGCTACATACCCGGGAGTGAAGGTATTTCTGGATGAACTGGTGGAAAATGCAAAGAAAAACGGATATGTGGCTACCATGTACGGACGTAAAAGGCCTGTTCCGGAGCTGAAAAGCGGTAATTTCATGCAGCGTCAGTTCGGTGAGAGAGTGGCCATGAACGCCCCTATCCAGGGCACTGCGGCAGATATCATGAAATTGGCTATGATCAATGTTGAAAGAGCATTTAAAAATAACAATTTGAGATCACGTATCCTTCTTCAGGTCCATGATGAGCTTCTGATAGAGGCTCCGGAGGATGAAATAGAAATAGCATGCGATATATTAGAGCGTGAAATGACGGGCGTTGCCGAATTGCCGGTAACTTTGGCCGTGGATATCAATGTTGGTAACGATTGGTTCGAGACTCACTGACAAGAGTGTTTTATTACCTGTGCTATTTTAGAGTTATCAAAAACGGATTAAATGTCATTTGTTACATTTCAACACTATCAAGAAGTTATCAACAGTTTACCAGAGATAAAAATCACGGCCGATATCGGCTATCTGACACACGCAAAATAAAATACGTTTGATATTTATTCGGAGGGTGGCATGAGGGTCATAGGATTAACCGGACTGGTTGGTTCAGGCAAAAGCGGCATTGCAGACTACCTGGAGGCTACATATAATGCCTGTATTCTTAAAACCGATCTTATAGCAGCCGAGCTTCAGATGAAGGGAAACGAATGCTATGATTCGTTGGTGGATCTTCTGGGCACCGGTTGTCTCAGGGATGACGGAGAACTGGACCGGGGAAAAGTGGCAGATGTCATTTTTGATAAAGAGAATTTGACACTGCTGTCAGATGTTAACGGCATTGTTCATAACGCAGTTATCAAATATGTAAAAAAACAAGTGGATTTTTTAAAAAATGATCCCAAGAACACATGTAATTTTCTGGTGATAGAATCGGCCCTTCTTTTTGATTCGGGCTTGAATAACTTATGTGATGAATGCTGGTATGTTTATGTTTCTTATGAAAACAGGCTTGACCGGCTGAACAGATCCCGGGGCTACTCAAAGGAAAAAACCGACAGTATTTTAAAAAATCAGCTTTCTGATTTTGAAATGCGGGGATTATGTGATATTATAATTGACAATGACGGAGATTTCTTTGACACTCTGGCAGCAGTGGATGATCTGCTGCCTGAAGGAAAGAGACAGTAATGGCAGCTAAAAAACAAAAACATTCCGGCCAGTTCGTATTCGGACTGGATATCGGTACCAGAAGCGTAGTGGGCACAGTGGGATATCTGGAGGATGATATCTTTCACGTCATAGCACAGAAGGTAAGGGAACATACCAGCCGTTCCATGCTGGACGGACAGATCCATGACATCGCCGCTGTGGGTTCTACCATAAAGGAAGTAAAAGAAGAACTGGAAGAAATGCTGGGCAGGGGACTGAACGAGGTCTGCATAGCTGCTGCCGGCAGGGTTCTGCGCACCGTCACGGTGGAGGTGACCCAGGAATTCGAGGATGACGTCACCGTGAATCAGGAGATGATATACGCCCTGGATCTTCTGGGGGTGGAGCGTTCTTATGAGAAGCTTAATGAAAAGAATAATTCCGATATAAAGTTCTATTGCGTAGGTTATACGGTCACCAAGTATTATCTGAACAATACCCCTATGACTAATCTTGAGAACCACAAATGCCGCAGCATAGGGGCCGAGATCATCGCCACCTTCCTGCCGGATGACGTGGTGGACGGCCTGTACAAGGCAGTGGATATGGCAGGCCTGACCGTGGCCAATCTGACTCTGGAGCCCATTGCCGCCATAAAGGTGGCCATTCCCCTCAATTTCCGTATGTTGAACATAGCGCTTCTGGACGTGGGCGCCGGCACCTCCGATATCTGTATCACAAAAGACGGGAGTGTGATCGCTTACGGCATGATACCCACCGCCGGCGACAGACTGACTGAGACCATAGCCCAGAGTCTTCTTGTGGATTTTGCCACCGCCGAAAAGATAAAACTGGCAGCCGGCGGAAAGAGCGGTTCCATTTCGTATAAGGATATAATGGGACTTTCCCAGAAGATCACCCCTGCGGGCGTGCACAAGCTGACTGCCCCCGTTGTCACACAGATGGCACAGGAGGTGGCAGCCAAATTAAAGGAGTTAAACGGCGGCAAATCTGTTTCCGCCGTCTTTGTGGTGGGCGGAGGCGGCAAGATAGCCGGCTACACGAAAGCCCTGGCTTCGGCCCTGGGTATAGCCCCCGAAAGAGTGGCCCTGAGGGGCGAAGAGGTCATGGGCAAGATAGAATACGACTGTGCCGGAGGGAAAAAGGATTCTCTTTTTGTGACCCCCATAGGCATCTGCCTGAATTTCTATGACCAGTCCAACAACTTTGTGTTTGTATCCTTCAACGGAAAACAGATAAAGCTGTACGACAACAACCATCTTCTGGTGGTGGATGCGGCGATGCAGGCTGATTTCCCTAATGAATATCTTTTCCCCAGAAGGGGCGACGCCCTGAATTACACTGTCAATGACAAAGAAAGGGTACAAAGGGGCGCTCCCGGCGAAGCAGCGGTGATCACCGTCAACGGCAATGCCGCCGATATAAACACCCCCATATCCGCCGGAGACAAGATAACCGTAAAGGAATCCACCGCGGGAGAAAGCGGTCATCTCACCATAGGCCAGCTCCCCGAATTCAACTCAAAGATAGTGGTGGTCATAAACGATCAGAAAGTGGAACTGCCG
>JAEEZH010000090.1 GCA_016288495.1 Lachnospiraceae bacterium | reverse complement strand
TATAGGGATTTATCTTAGTGTATATAATAACTCATTATATATGTTTTGTTCATCTAAATGACATTGGAACCGTCCCCACTGACTCCAGTGACTCCCAAATCATTCTATCGAAGCCGCTATTTCTTCTACTATCTTAAGCATCTTTTCAGACACTTCCTCAAAGCCCTCGTTTGAAACCTCTTTTTTTTCTCCTTCTTTTACGGTTATTGTAATGCCGTTTGCCTTAATTTTCCCGGAATCCTTGTAATCATCCGTGATCACCCATCCATCCTTCCCAAGGATCGCGTATCTTTTGATGTATCCGAATTCGTCCGAAACCCCGGCCAGTACATAGTAATCTCCGGCAGGAAGATTAGCTTCCGCTATTGTTGTGTCAGCAACAGGCCAGGATGACACACGCTTTTGGGGATCAAGATCTGAAGCATTGAAAAATTCAACTGCGGTGCGTCCGGCGTCGGACAGTTCTTTCACAGGTGCAAAGTCAAATGAAAGAACGCCACAGCCTTCAGGGATCTCCCCGGAGTTTTCGGCAGCAGTAAACTTTATTTCTTCAATGGCATCCTTTAACGGATCAACGAACTCCTCATCTCCCACTTTCCCCATGACCCAGGGAAGGATCTCAGCCATCATCGGGTAGTCGCTCTGGGGTGATATGATAAGAGCCGTATTCAGCCAGTAATATGCCTGTTCTTTTGCAGACATACCGGCCTGATACAGCCTGTAGGACACAAGAGACAACAGGGACATATTGATATGTATTCCTCCAAAATCATTCATTCCGGTTGGGATCTTCGGCTGCGGTGCATAATAAGTATCCCATGTAAAGGCAGGCTGGGTAAATTCGTGAGGATCAGACATATTACGGGACGGCATCCCCTCATCCTCGCCAACAAGCCATGCACCTTCTTCACCTTCCCCTTCCATCTGCATCTCGATAAGGTTTCCCATGATATCACTGTAGCCTTCGTTGATGGCACCCGGATCGTTTTTGTAGAGATTATATGTCATAGCCCTGGCTGTAAGGCAATGCGTAAACTCATGTCCCACAACATCTATGCAGCCGCCCAGGTTCTCAGCTCTTGTCCAGGCAAATACCTGGTATCCCTGGAGTTTACCCACATAGCAGGCATTTCGTTCAGGCCTGCCTTCTGCATCAACATAGTTTAAAAGGACAAGGGTGGGCGTTCCTTCTCCGTCGGGTCCCGTCCATCCTTTGGAATCGTAATAATCCCAGACACGGATCATATTGTAATAGGCACTGGCGTCATAAATATCTACAGCCCCGTCAACTTCCACAGGTACTATCTCCAGACCATTAAAGTTAAATGGGGCAAAATCGGCACAGAGCATCTTCCGCTGTGCGTCAGCGAGATAGGTTATCCCGCTTTTACTGTCTTTAAGGACCGGTACAGAGACCTCCTTCCTGCCACCCTTAACTTCTACGGTAACAGTGATCTCCCCCGGCTCGAAGGCGTCAAAATCAAATGAACTCTTTGCGCTCTGTCCTTCCACAGCCTCCGCATCACCGGGCTCAGCCACGGGGATAGAGTACATATATTTGCCCTCTTCGGTAACATAATGGGCTGTATATGCCCTTTCGTCCCTGTCCTTATTGATCTCAAATGTATAGACAACCCATACAAAGATATAATGGCCGAAAGAATCAGGATTGGGGATTATGGCCTGTTCGGAAGCATTTTCAACAATGGTTTCATCTGAACCAATATCTTTAAGGGTTTCAGCCACCACCTGTTCAGCCTCTTTATCATCAACAGCCCATTCACTCTCATCACGGATATCCACATGGGGCATAATGGAGCTTACAAGTCCGATCGGTTCATCATCCTGATTTAATATGAGCTTTACTACCGCACCGTAAGCCAGTACCTGACCCACCTGCTGGGAGAGAGTAATGATCTTCATCCCCTCCTCATTCGGAGTAATGGATTCATAAATAAACCTGGTCGTCTCATCTCCCCCGATGCGGTCCAGCACTTCATAAACACATTCTAATGCCGATTCTTCATCGGTAACCTTACGGTCGCTGAACTTTTCACCGATGAAGGTGTTAATAATGCCTTCACCTGTTTCAGCCTGGGCATAAACAGCCTGCTCATCTTCCGTAAATCCGGTATCCGTTTTGCTCTCTATGTTTCCTGTCGCCCATCCCGAGAAAACCAGAACAACTGCAAGCAATGCTGCTAAAATGCTGTTAAATATTCTCTTCTTCAATTTTTCTCCTTTGATAGATATGAATGATCCTTCATACCTTTGAACACGAAGATAATGATGTGATCAGGATATGGAAATCAGCTTCAGAACCTCAAAGTCTGCGGACTTGCCCTTTAGACGGACGCTGTTTCCAAGAGATTCATATTCAATACGCCCTGTAAGCTGATCAGCCACTGCACGGCTGATATAGACCTGGCCGCCGGGGGCATTGGCTTCCAGACGGGCAGAAGTATTGACCGTATCTCCTATGGCGGTGTAATCCATGTGCTTTTCAGCACCCATGTTTCCGACGACTGCGGGACCGAAGTGGACTCCGACACCCACATTCAGCTCCTCTCCTATCTCCTCTTTAAGCTCATCAGAAACCCTGGCGGCGCCCTTCACAATATCATCAGCGGTCTTAACAGCGTGATAAATCGGATCTTCATCCTTTAAGGGCGCTCCCCAGAAAGCCATCATGGCGTCACCCACGAACTTATCCAGGGTACCGCCGTTTTTCTCCACACAGCCGCTGGCCATAGTAAGATATTTATTCAGGATAAACACCACCTTCTCAGGTGAAAGTCTCTCCGACATGGTGGTAAATCCCCTGACATCCACAAAGAGCACGGCGATATCACAGAGCTTTCCGCCTAGGGACAGATTCTCCGTGCCCTCCTTAAGGATCTCGCTTACGATCTCCGGTGCCACATATCTCTCAAAGGTTCTGGTGATACGGCGCTTATCCGCCAGGGAACGGACATAGTTCATTGCAATGGAAATGAGATAAAGTATCAGCACTCCTGCGCTTACCCACAGGGGATGTATCACAAGTCCCGCGCCATAAAGCAGATATGCTGCCGCTGTCCCTGCAATGATCAGAATCACCATTACGGCACTTGAAAGCTTTATGCCCGTATTCTGGAAAAGCAGGAAGGACAGGAAGCATATAAGGAACAGCAGGAATAACTGAATGCCCTCTCCCGCTTCCTTCTTGTAATCACCCTTAAGTATCATCTCCGTCACGTTTGCCTGATACTCAACACCGTACATCTGTCTGCCGTGATCGATTGAAGTAAAGAAAGTATCCTGCAGACCCACGGCGTAGGGACCGATATAGACGATCTTCCCTTCAAAGATATCCGGATCCAGCTCGCTCTTTATGAGATCCACTATGGAATAG
>JAEEZH010000089.1 GCA_016288495.1 Lachnospiraceae bacterium | reverse complement strand
CCATGACGAGCCAGCGGTTCTCAAGATACTGTCTGCGGGCATAGGCTGTATCCGACAGCTCCTGTCCATCCAGGGAGAACCTGACGGAAAGCTCCAGCACACCCATATCGTTAAGATGTACACCGGGGTCGAAACCGGTGAGAGGGATCACGGCATAAACCGTACTGGTAACGGCATTTCCTTCCGCATCCACGGTCTTTACGGGAATAACGTCAAGCCTGCTTTCACCTATGTCTCCCATTTCTTCCACTTCGCCGTCAATCTTCTTAAGAGCCGTAGCTGTGGCGACAAGATCGTGTCCCTCTGCATTTCCTATATTGGTCACAGGTATGCAAAGCACCTGGTCACACTGCTCATAATCATCTGACAGAGCCCAATCCCTGACAGCCATCATGAGTTCATCCTGAGTATCCAGGAATTCGGAATCGGGATCATATATTCCCGGAGTTCCGAAATCCAGGAGCGTACCTTTCTTCGAGGTAACGCTGGCCTTGTCGTCACCCTCATTTCCTACGGCCAGATCCTGATCTTCATCATCCAGCTCATCCACCTGTACGCTGACTGTCAGTTCGCCGTTTTCGCCAACCACATAATCCTTTTCGATATCCCACACATCGCCGGGGTAGATGGTCAGATCCTCATCCTCGCTGCTTTCCCACCTTTCTTTCTTTCCGTTGACTGTCAGATCATACCTGTCTGCAGGAGACAATCCCACGTTCTCCACGGAGATATAGGCGGTTACATTTTCTCCGGCCACAGGATAATCATCCGACAGCCTGATCTGCCTTCGGGCTATATTCAGACTGTTTCCGGGGATGAAATCTATCTCGGCCAGTTCATGTGCTCCATATGTGAGTTTTCCGTCTTGATCTATTTTCTGGGAATAAAGATTACCCACCAGCACAGCGGTCTTATCCTTATCCACAGCCACAGTCAGCTCGTCGATGACCTTTCCGAAGTCGGTAAGCTGCACCGCATCGCTCCAGCAAGGTTTTTTATCCTGCCGGTTTCTGTAAAGAGCTGCACCGTAGAGTTCCCGTCCGTAATCCTGGCTCATACCGTCACCGTCAGGCACGGTCCAGAACAGGTAAAGATTTCCGTCATCTCCCGGAACCAGCATATGATCGTTAAGACACATTCCGGTATGATCTCCCATGCTGTCGGTAAACCCATAATCCTTTGACGCTCCTGTAAAACGGCTTGATGCGAGGGCGAAAAGGGAACCGTATTCCTCCCTGACCTCCTCGGTATAGCCCAGGGACTGGATCGGCAGCTTATTCCATCCGAATTTATCTATCTCATTGCTGCTAAGGCTTCTTATCCTGTTTATGCTCCTGGTCTTTGAAAGATCCTTTTCGCCATCCTTATAAGCCCCATCGACAGTTCCGTTCTCATAGTCAAGGCCTTCAAAGATAGACCGGACGCTGACGGTATTTATGACCGTATCATCCGAAAGCCAGGTCAGATAAACATCATCGCCAAGTGTTGTAACTTCGGGATCCGTGATATTTTGTCTGCCGGCATCAACCAGAATGGGATAATAGTCTCTGTCGTCTGTAACATTCGTTATCTGTGCCCAGACCTCCCGGTCACTTGTGGTCGTATCATCTTTGTCTGCATCAATACCATAGAACAGGATCCTGTAATCCTTTTTATTATCCTCAAGATCGGTATATGTAAAATCTGCGGCCTCAAGATCCAGCACCATGGGATCATTGATCTCAGGATGCACAAAGAACAGCAGTTCCTCATAGTGATTAACGCCGGAAGTCAACTGCTTAAACTCCTTCTTTTCAACATCCCATACCTTTCTTGCCCAGGTATTGTAATTGCCCTCGAAATCCATCAGGTCTTCAATGCTGTCGGCATCGTTCAGCTCACGTTTGAAATAATACAGGGCAATATCGTCTCCTTCCCTGGTGAGCATTACATGGGAATTGATGAATTCATCGTGGGTGACTTCTATCACAGTTCCCATGGTATCCGAAGCGATATCATAAACCGCCATATGGATATTCGATGATCTAAGGGCAGCCTTTGCCTTATCTATATCATCGGCGCAATCTGCTGCGGGAGAAGCGTTGGTCCAGGCGATATATACCTTGTTACCGGCCTTTATGGCGCTGAGAGTACAGTCTGCCTCATTGTCATCCTCCACTGTCTTTGAGACGATATTGTGTTTATCATCCCAATCCCAGTCGCCGTCAGCCTTTCTTATTGCATACTGCAGAGTGGAGGCGTTATCCGCATTCCTGCCGTTTCCTTCCCTGTTTCTCAAAAACAGCAGCATCAGCCTGCCATTTCCAAGCTCCAGAAGCTGAGGCCTGATATTCTCCATGGCGCCGCTGATAAGGGTCTTCTTTGCTTCGGGCAACAGTGTGCTTTCAACCTGTGATGTTTCCCTTCCCAGGGATAATGTCCTTATGGTCAGGCTCTCATCCGGATCTCCGTCCTTTTTCTCAGTGGAATTATACTTGGCAGGATCGAATACGCCTGCTTTCCAGCCGACGATATCAAACTTGAACTCAATGGAGAACAGCAGAAGATTAAAGCCCACGCCTCCTGACAGATTGCCCATGGTACCATTCTCGGGGCCTTTTTCCACAGTTCCCAGCACGCCCCTCACTGCGCCGTTGAAAGCGATGATACCATGGCCGTCAATTACTCCGCACAGACCGATGCCGGGCTGACAGGTCAGTCCCAGGCCCAGCTGCATCCAGGGATCTTCCGATCTGATCTTGTCTGTCAGATCATCATAATATCCCAGTTCCTTTGCCTTGATCCGTTCCTTTTCGGTGGCATAGCGCCCGTCCAGCTGGAGCGTCATGGTTCCCTTCACATTGATGAAAAGAGGAATACCATAAAGAAACCAGTACCAGGTTTTTGTCACATTCGTAGTACCGCTTAAGAGATACTGGCCTCCTGAATAGAAATGCTCGCGTTCAACGGGATCGTAATCATATTCGAGCTGCAGAAGCACCTTGATGGTCAGATCCGCTTTTGCATCACCGGACTTTGCAATGGCATCCTGCTTGGCAGCCGAAGTGAAATCATCCCTGTAAGCCTCCTTCATCTCAGGATGGGAATTGAAATAGTCCTTTGCCTCAGCATCGGAAGCGTTGGGATTATAGTATTTATACTGGTCTACGAGAAGCTTCTGATCCTGTTCGTTAAGATATTTGAACACATCACTTTCATTATCCTTGATCATATCGTCCCATTTTGCTTTTCCGGGCGCAGTATTCCCTTTTTTGATGCCTTCCAGGGTTTCCACATCTTCTCCCAGATCCTTTGAACTCACTGACAGAGTGACAAGAGTTGCATAAGGACTGACACCGGGATTGGCTGGATCCGCATAGATCGTCTTCCAGCTTAATTTGCCGGAATCCACGCTACTTGTCATATCGCCCACAAGAGGCAGATCCTTATAGGGAGTCGTTTCTATGTTCTGGTAACTGAAATACTGTGAAGGAGGAACATCCTTCGGAGTATACATTATCAGTCCGGTATCCATTTTGGTGTACTCGATCTTACGCTTGCCGCCCTTGGGCGTACCAACTACATGCACATAGAAGCGGTCTCCGTCTGCCAGGCCTCCGGCTCCGATCCTGAAAACATATGAAGCCGTAAAAGAAGATGATGCGCTTTCATCAAGCACTGCCTCAAATTTAGTTTCCTGAAGATTTCTGCTTACCAGGGTCACCCACACCTTATCTATAGCGCCCTCATTTTTTTCAACTGTCATGGTGATACTAAGTTCATCATTATAGATGGGGATACCGTTATATCTGGGATCAACAAAATTATTCTTGTAAGCGTAGGTCAGATGGCTGACATAGGGACTGTAGAAGGTCCTGATGGGCATTTCTATCCTTCCGGAATTATTCACCACACATTTTTCGGAAAGAGTATTTACCGTATTGGTCCCTGTCTTTTCATCCGCAGTGATCACATCGATTTTATCATCCCTTATAAATTTTTCATCCCCGGGATCCTGAAGGGTGATATAATCCACCTGCTGGATATCATTGTTGTCGATCTTTACGGAAATGGTATCGCCGGGGATGGCGTAGATCCCTTTTACCGAAAAGTCGCCGTTCCTGTCAGTAAGCGCTCCCTGACGGTTGGACAGTCTCATCAGCTCCTTCTTATCATTGTACATAAGTGCCGACGAACCGCCTGCAAATACCTGAGCTCCCATGGCCGGCACATTGTTGACAGCTCCGGAGCCGGCAAGCAGAGGATAAGATGAATAGATCACAGCTCCGTCCAGGCTGAAATACTTATATTTTTTCTGATCCACCTTCTGGGCGCTGACCTTTATCACATTGTTCTCAGGCAGAGCATCTGCCATAAGATCGGCGGCAAAGCCGTTTATCTTTTTCCCTTCTTTTACCAGCTCTATTACAGGTCTGTAATTTCCTCCGTTTTCTTTGGTCTCATCCAGTTCCACAGTATAAGCCCGTCCCGTCACCGGCACGAAATTCTTTCCGCTGTCGTCAAATTCGTCAACGATGGCCAGTACATTCTCGGCTTTTCCTTTAAGCTGGGTATCCTCCAGATCCTCGGCCGTAAGCAGATTTCTTACCGTAAAATACTTTTTCGCATTTTCATCCAGCTGTACCGAAATGAAATTCGGGAGCGAAGAAAAAATGCCTCTGACCTCGCACTTGGCACCGGTGATCAAAGGTCCCGGAACAGTGCCCTCCACCACGGGGATGGTACCGGATTCCTGCATCTCGTAGGAGGCATCGCCTTTATCACGATAGATGGCCCTGTAAAACTGACTGAAATAATGACCCACTGCATCCGTCTTCATGGAAAGATTCAGCTTGTCGCCCTGATGGAATTTCCCGTCACCGGAGGTCTTCCCTTTCGCAATATCATCCAGATCCTTATCCTCATAGGTGACCGTTGCATTATCAGGCAGTCCCTGGGGTGAAAGGATCTTCACCTTGGCATCCTTGTATTTGTACACAGGCTGGATGGTGATGGTGGTATATACGCTCTTATCCGTTCCGTTGGGAAGAGAACCTGCGACCTCGTATTTATCGGTGTTCATGTCTATCTTTGCGATCAGATCTTCATTCATCACCAGCTGTGGCGTTTTGGTGGGATAGAAAAAGCTTTTCCCGTTAAGAGGCTTTATCTTATAGCCTGTCAGCTCTCCCAGGATCATGCGGTTTCCATCTGCGGGAGCTTCGTCGATCTGGATGGTCTGACCGTAGAAACAGGTGGTGTTCGACGCGCAGTTCACCTTGGCCGGTTTCACGTTGATCATTTTTGCCTTGCCGTTTTCCAGTTCCCCGCTTCTGAAGGACATTTCTTCGGGGTCCTCCACCTTTATCCTGAATTCCTTGTACAAAAAGACCAGACCGTAAACGTTCGCCTCGGGTTCCGTACAGCCGAAATCGGTACGGTCAACACAGACCCAGATGGAGGATGAAAGGTCCTTCTGCCTGTCCTCGGTCAAAAGAGGCTTCAGATCATCTCCGCTTTTATTGTAAAGGCCGATGGGGAGCCTCATATCCCTGGAAGTTTTTCCTCCCAGATCCGTCCATACGGTTCTCGGGCTTCCGGTGTTATAATATTTATCCACTGTGAAAGCGTATTCGGTTTTACAAGATGGATATTTGGAAAAGGTCTGGACATCCACCATGGTGGCGCGATAACGCGAATACGAATAGGGGAGCTTGAACTCGCCTCCTACCCAGCCATAGTGATAGGCAAGCGAGCTGTAAAATTTAAGCCACAGATAGGGAGGAACACCGTCTTTAACCTCACAGTCTTTTTTACCATCGTCTCCGCCTTCCACCTTTTCATAGGCGTCAGCACTGGATGCCACATACTGTCCCACGCAGGTCTGTCCATCCATGATATCGCCGATATACGGATGTGTTCTGTCGGCATACATCACACTATAATCGTTATTGTTGATAACTATCTTTGAGGGATAGGCGGCGCCCAGAACGCTCTCCTGTTCAAAGTCCTCAAGATAATCTCCCTCATTTGAAAAAGCATTCAGGGAAGGGATATGGACAGTGGCTTTCATGATCTCGCCTGCATCCGGCCCATGAAGTTCACTGATGTTAAGCTCAAAGGTCTTTTCTTTTTCCTTGCATCTTACGGGAATATCCAGGACAACCTCTGTTTGAAAAGGCTGGAAGGCGACGGTGGTCTCCGTCTTCGCATAGTTTACACCCTCTTTGGCACTGCCATCCGCAGAGCTCAGGACTACGGTTATATATGAATATACCGCTTCTTTCCTGACAAGCTTTATGGAAACGGCATTCTTTTTTGCATAAAAATCCGCATCCGCAAAGCTTACCACCGAATGGAGAACGGGTTCGTCATCCTCAATGATAAAGCTGACAGAACGCTTATTTTCGCTTATAACTGTATCATCATCAGAAGAAAGCAGGAAATTAAAAATCTCCTGTCCTTCGCTCTCATCATCCTCAAGAACTCTGAAGGAAACAGTCTTTTCCTTTTCTCCGGCTTCAAAATCAAGATGTGTGACGGAGCTGCATTCCACCCGGGCAGTGGGATCAAAGCCAATCTCATTCTCAAGCAGATCCCTGATGGGAAGAAGATCGGGTTCATCAGTCGTTTCCCTTACGGGAAGTCCGCTCTGGGCAGCCTTAAGCTCTGCCAGGGACATCTCATCCGGATCCTTTACACCTTTTGACGTCGAGGCGTTCTGGGATACCTTTTCCTCATCACCGGCGCCGGTGAGCACACGGTCGGTCACCTCTTCCAGAGCTTTCTTTGCCTGTTCGCGTTTATCCTCAGTGGCAGCCTGCATCACCAGAGTGCCGTTTGTTTCAAGGATCTGAGTATCGAGGCCCTCACCGCAGATCTCATAATCCTTTCCGTAGGAAGCGGACACATCCACAGTATTCAAAAGAAGCTGCGATCCTTTGCTGAGATCCCCGCTCCTTTCGATGGTAAGCTGATACTCTCCCCTTTCAGGAAGCTTATCCTGTGTGGTCTTAAAACCGACCACAGGCACTCCTGCCTCCCCGGATGTGCCGGATGTTTCCTGTGTCTCATCCTCTGCCTGTGAGACCGCCTCTTCTTCCTGCTCAAGAAGCTGCTCATATTCGGCTTCGGTCTCTTCGCCGGCATAAATGCTGCCACTCATGGTGCTCATGATCAGCGCCGCCGACATCAGACTGCATAAACCTCTTTTCAAAATACTCTTTCTCATGGTTACCTCTCTTTCAGGCTTCTTTTCTTGCCACTATCCCATTGCTGCCTTCAGGTATCTGCTTATGGTTTACCCCCCTTCACTTCTATTTTATTCTCATACATCTTACCGTCCGCACGGTTATATACCTTTCTGAAGATTCTTTCTTCTTTTGCCTTTTTCAGATCGTTCAGGTCAAAATTTACGATGCCGAATTTTTTCCTACTCTGTATGAGCTGCTCAGCAAGCTCGTTCATCTTAAGTCTGTTGAACACTCCCGTCATAATATCCTCATAGGCCAGCTTTTCCAGGGCCTCGTTCTTCGCCTCTGCCAATGCGGTCCTCTGCTGAGTATTAAAGAAATCTATGATGACGGAAAGGGCAAAAACATACAGCCCTATCAGCATTATACTCTCAAAATCCTAATTTTGTACATTGATATTCAGGAAAGCTCAGTTCCCGAAGGTCCGTGTCATGATACCAGGTACCGTTCACATTCACGTCATACAGCTGTGTCTGGGGCAGCATGACGGTCTCAGGCGTCTTCTGCTTCATCAGAATGCACAAAACGACCAGCAATATCAGAGAGGATAAACCCGCAATGATACTGATGATCGTCATTTTGCTGTTTTTATAGCTTACAATACTCAATCTTACATCTCTTTGATTTTTGGATCCGTTTTTCAGATATTTATTATAACTCTCTTATACAGGCGCCGGAACAGGACCGCAGTGGTGATCATGGACATGATCTCCGCGATCGGAAAGGCCAGCCAGACATAGTTTATATTTCCAAGGCGTGACAAAAGAATGGCCGCGGGGATGAGCACCACCACCTGTCTCATAACGGAGGTGATAAGACTGTAGTATGAAAAGCCCAGGGCCTGGAATACGGATATGGTCACTATGGCAAAGGAAGCTATGATAAAGTGAGTGCCTATGATCCTTAAGGCCGGTACGCCTATGGTCAGCATCTGCTCTGAAGCTTCGAAAAAACCGAGAAGCTGTGCAGGCAAAAGTTCAAATAACAAAGTCCCGATGAGCATAATGACAAAGGAATAAAACCAGGCCATTTTCCAGGTTTTCATGATCCTGTCCCTGTTCCCTGCCCCATAATTATACGCCACGATGGGTACCATGCCGTTATTCAGTCCGAATACAGGCATGAATATGAAGCTTTGCAGTTTAAAATATACTCCGAACACCGCAACTGCGGTTGAAGAAAAGCCCATGAGTACCCTGTTCATGATATAGACCATCAACGAGCCTATAGACTGCATGATGATGGAGGGTACGCCTATCTTATAGATCATTTTTATTACCTTAAGATCAGGCTTAAAGCTGAAAGGGAAGAGCTTCACTTCGCCGTTGAACTTTATGTTGAAGATAAAGGCCAGTACAGCCGCCAGTGTCTGTCCCGCGACCGTGGCTATGGCGGCGCCGGCAGTTCCCATCCTGGGCAGGCCGAAGAGCCCGAATATCAATATGGGGTCCAGTATGATATTTGTGATGGCTCCCACAGTCTGGGTGATCATGCTGTAAAAAGTCTTACCCGTGGAAATAAGGAGCCTCTCCAGCATGATCTGGAAAAACACTCCAAGGGAAGCTATGGTGACGATGGACAGATAATCCACGCCGTACTTCACTATCTCCGCATTATCGGTCTGGCCCAGATAAAAGGGTCTGACACAGGTAAGTCCTATGACAAGAAAAAGGATAAAGCTGGCAAAGGACAGAAAGATACCGTTCTTTGCGGTAAGAGACACCATTTCGTGATTCTTCTCCCCCAATGATCTTGAAAGGACTGCATTTACACCCACACCCGTTCCTATGCCTATGGCGAATATCATGGTCTGCAGCGGAAACGCCATGGATACAGCGGTAAGGGCATTTTCGGATACCCTTGCCACGAAAATGGAATCCACCACATTGTACATGGCCTGGACCAGCATGGAGATGACCATGGGCAGGGAAATGCTTATGAGCAGTTTATTTATGGGATCGGTTCCCATCCGGTTTTCTTTTTTTGTTTCTTCAGCCATTTTTTAAATTAACACTCCGGATCCGGAATAGATGGATCAAAAAACCAAACATTTGGTTGCTTTTTATTCAAATATATGTTAAATTATAACAAATCGAACAACAGTTTGAAAGGGGTAATCATGTCTGATAAGATCACAGCGAAACAGCAGGCAGTCCTTGACTGCATAAAAGAAAGCATCCTTAAGCGAGGCTTCCCGCCTTCGGTCCGGGAGATATGCCAGACCGTAGGACTTAAGAGCACGTCTTCGGTTCACGCCCATCTGGAGACCCTGGAGAAAAAGGGACTCATACGCCGCGATGCAGCCAAATCCCGCACCATAGAGATACTGGATGAGGGGTTTGCACAGGTGCGTACCGAGGTGGTTTCCCTTCCCATAGTCGGACAGGTGGCAGCGGGCGAGCCCATTCTCGCCGAGGAAAATATCGACGGATATTTCCCCATTCCCACCGATATGATGGTGGACGGCGAAGCATTTGTCCTGAATGTAAAGGGTGACAGCATGATAAACGCCGGCATTTTCTCCGGCGACCGCATTTTCGTCAAGTGCACGGATACCGCCTCAAACGGCGACATGGTAGTCGCTCTTGTGGACGACAGTGCCACGGTAAAGACCTTCTATAAAGAGGACGGGCACTACCGTCTCCAGCCGGAAAATGACACCATGGATCCCATCATCCTGGATGAATGTCAGATCCTCGGCCGGGTATTCGGTGTATTCCGTTTTAATAAATTCGGACTTTGATGTTCCTCACTCACCATCCGGGGCAGGCTACTTAGCCTCTCCGGATGCCTTTATCTTATCTATCTTTGCATTCAGTTCAGCGATCTCGGCTTTTATAGCCTCTATCTGCTCATGATTCTCATTTATCCAGGTAAGGAACTGGCCTGCCTTCTCACTGTTCTGAGGCTGCATCATACGGCCTGTCAGATCATCGGTATTTTCCTTGATCTTTGCGATCCGCTGCTGACGTCTGGTGATGGCACCCTTGAGCTTCTCGATACCTTCCTCATTACGTCTGGCCATCTGTTCCTTTTTCTTTGTCCAGAAATCATCCTGGGCGGCCTTGAATTCATTCCAGAGTTCTTCCGAATTCTTCTTTCCGGAAAAGCCGATTTCCTTCCACTGCTTGCTCAGTTCCTTGATGCGCTCGGTATTATCCTTTCCGGTATCCGCGGATTCCAGGATTTTTTTCGTCTCATCGATTAGGGCCTGTTTCCTTTCGCGCTTTAATCTGAACTCCTCATCCTGCTGTTTCCTCAGCTCGTTACGGATGACAAAGAAGGGCTCTCTGGCCTGATTGAACTCCTCCCACAGGGCGTCGTTGATTTCCTTGTCGGCAAAGCCCGCCTGCTTCCAAAGCTCAAATATCTCATCCAGGATCTCGGTATCCTTCTGATGCGACTCGGCGGAAAATTCCATGGAGCGCACTCTTTCGATGAGGGCTCTCTTTTTCTCTGCCGCCTCCTTGCGCTTTTCATCCATTTCCTCAAAATGCTTCTTCCTGTTATCAAAGAACAGATTGCGGACAGCCAGGAATTCCTGCCACAGGCTCTCATTTTCCTCTGCGGCATAACCGGACTTTTTCCAACGCTCCATCAGTTCCTTCTGTTTTTCAGCGGTTTCCTTCCACTTGTTGGAATCGGCTAAGGCTCTGGCCTCCTCTATGAGGGCACGCTTCTGTTCCTTGCTCTTTTCGAATTTCTCGCGCTGTTTCTCGCTGTAGGACTTACCTTCACCGTCATTTTGTGTATTATCGGCTGTGGTCTCTGCAGTTTCTTCGGCTGCTTCTTCCTGAGGTACAGCCTCCTCGACAGCTTCTTCCGCAGGTGCGGCCTCAGGTGTTTCCTGTTCAGCAGTTACGGCCTCGGTTTTCTCTTCTGCTGTCTCCTCAGCAGGTGCGGCCTCTTCTGCTGCCGGTTCTGCCACTTCCTCCTCTGCAGTTGTTGCTGCAGCCTCAGCAGTTTCCTGTTCCGTCACTGTCTCCTGCGCAGTCTGTGTAGTCTCTTCCTCTACTGTTTCCACACCGTTTACTTTCTCTTCCATCTCGTCTTACTCCTTAAGCTCTCTCGCTGATCGTTACTCTCCTGCCTTCGCCGATATGATCCATGGGGCAGGCTGGTTTTCAAATACATTTTTAGAGGTAAGTTTGCTTACCGCTATCTGTATTACGGTTATATCGTGAATCCCGAATCTCTCCAGGATATCCCTCATGGATGCAGCCACCTTAAAATCAAGGGTATAGATGACAAATTCCATGTTGGGGTTTATCTTTGTCAGATATGCAAGCTCCTGCTCCAGACTGGCTGAAGCCACCAGCATGGTAGTATCCGGAACCGGAAGCTCATCCATGGTATCAGGTCCCACATGATCCACTATGGTCACATTGCGCAGGCCGAACTGGTTAACATTTTCCTCCATGGTCTCCCGGTCACGCTCTTTGTACTCCACTGCGATGACAGTTCCTTCTCCGGTGATCATGGCTGCTTCCACTGCAATGGACTCTTCCGAGATAATGCAGAGGTTCTTGCTCTCATGGATCTGCATCTTCGACAGAAGCACCGAACGGATCTCCGATCCCACATATTTTACGCTGCCCGAAGCAAATTTTTTGTTGTCCATACCGAATTTGATGGTACTCCTGGCATTCGGATTAAGGACTATCATGCCTGCGGATGCGTTGATCCCGCGGTCGATCATGGCTGAAACCTTGTCCCGCTTAATGGGGCCCACCGGGTCGGCGCCCTCGTTATATATGATCTCGCATTCACCCAGGCCCACATCCCACATTTTGTAGAATATGTCCTTGTCACCCGCCTCGGTAAAGACAAGCACACAACGATGTGCCTCCACCGCGGGTATGAGATTTTTATTCTTTCTGGTGATATCCAGTATCTTTACATGCTCCAGATCGATGTCGGTATTGTCCGAAAAATACTGCAGCCATGATAAGATATGAGAATTTGTGAAAATCTGTTTCTCCATATACCCCTCCTCTCAAGATTCTTCCTGTTGCTTCGCAACCCCTCGCCATTCGTCATAAGGGGTACCACGTAGTGGTGAAAGGACCTTACTCTGCCTTCTCAACCTGTGCAATAGCGCTCTTCTGCATGGGGATGCGGCAATGCTTATCGCTTCCGAACTCCACTACCACCGTATCCTCATCCATATCTATCACGATACCATAAAACCCGCTGGTGGTGAGTATGGTGTCTCCCGTAGCAAGGGAATCAAGCATGGCCTTTACACGATCCCGCTCCTTTTTCTGGGGACGCATCATAAAGAAATATGCAAAAGCGGCGAAGATGACTACGTAAACTATGAGTATGGTCATGCTGCCTCCCGCCTGTCCTGTCTGTGCTGCAAGTAAAACTCCTGATAAATCCATTTCCAACTACTCCTTTCAAAAACCTTGATATAAATATTTATGATCCGTGGGATCGATCGTCATTGACATTTTGCAAGAAGCACTTCCCACTTCTTATCCACATATTCCTGAGCAGCCTCTATGGTCCACTCGTTGCCCTTTGCAAAGCAGTGCTTGAAACGGCCCTGCTTCGACATGAATTCCTCCACAGGCAGCTTTTTCTTCGGCTCATAGGTAAGCCTGTACTCACCCTCCACCACTTCATAAAGAGGCCACACACAGGTGTCGATGGCCGCCTTGCATATGGCGAGAAGCTCGTCCGCAGGATACTGCCACCCTCTGGGGCAGGGGGTCAGCACATTCACAAAAGTGGCTCCCTGTGTATAGATCGCCCTGTGGGCTTTCTCATGAAAATCCTTCATATTTCCGAACAGCGTGGTCTGGGCCACATAGGGTGAACCATGGGAAACCACGATCTGGGTCAGATCCTTCTGGGTCTGTTTTTTGCCCACAGACTCCGCCCCCGCAGGTGTGGTGGTGGCCGATGCAAAACGGGGAGTCGCAGATGATCTCTGGGTACCTGTATTCATGTATGCATTGTTGTCGTAACAAAAATATGTATAGTCGTGACCTCTTTCCAGGGCGCCGGAAAGGGACTGGAAGCCTATGTCATAGGTGCCGCCGTCTCCGCCGATGGCCAGGATCTTAATATTCTCGTTTTCGGGGATCCTTCCCTTTTTCTTCATGACCTTCATGGCCGCCTCTACTCCGGAAGCAGTGGCCGATGCGTTTTCAAAGGCCGTATGTATGTAGGAATCCTCCCATGCGGTGTAGGGATACTGGAAGGAGGAAACCTCGAGACACCCCGTCGCATTACAGATGACAGCCCGGTCTTCCGGGTTCACAGCCCGCATCATGGCGCGGCAGACTATACCTGCTCCGCAGCCGGCACAAAGCCGGTGGCCGGCATGAAACCGCTCGGGTTTATTCATTTCGTTTTTTAAATTGTATGCCATTTCATTCTCCGATTTTACTTTATTGTTTTGCCCGGTCTTTCAAGATCCTTCCTCGCTTCGCTCGTCAGGATGACAGAAGGTTGGATTGTCAGGATGACAGAAGGTTGGATTGTCAGGATGACAGAAGGTTGGATTGTCAGGGTGACAGAAGTTCAAACTCTCTCCCTCTGCCCCATGTGTGTGTATACGTTGCCCACCTCACCGCCTTTGGCGATACCTTCAAGTCTGTCGTAAACGGTCCTTGCGGCTTTCACGGTGAAATCCCTGCCTCCCAGGCCAAAAACTATATCTATCATCTTAGGCCGCACATCACAGTTTATGAGTGCTGCGCTCACCTCTCCGAACAGCTGTCCTCCGCAGCCGGAAAAGCCTTCGCTCTTATCCATCACGGCCACTGCCTTACAGCCGCTCAGGGCCTTCATGATCTCCTCCGCAGGGAAGGGGCGCAACACCCTGATCTTGATAAGTCCTGCCTTCACTCCCTGTGTCCTTAACTCATCAACAGCGGCTCTGGCGGTACCCGCACTGGATCCCATGATGACCATGGCGATCTCGGCGTCCTCCATCATGTATTCTTCTATGAGACCGTATCTGCGTCCGAAGGTGTTATAAAAATCCTCAGCCACATCAAGGATCACTTTCTTTGCGTTGATCATGGCATGGGCCTGAGCCACCCTGGCTTCCATGTAATAATTGGATACGCCGTAAGGGCCCACTGCCAGGGGATTTTCTTTTTTCAAAAGATAATTCTCGGGGTTGTACTCGCCCACAAAGGCTTTTACCCTGTCATCATCCTCCGTCTCTATGTTTTCTATGGCGTGGGAAGTGATGAAACCATCCTCGCAGACCATGAGTGGAAGCCTTACGTCGGGATGCTCGGCTATACGGTGAGCCATGAGGTAATTGTCATATACCTCCTGATTGTTCTCCGCATAAAGCTGTATAAAGCCACTGTCCCTCTCAGCCATGGAATCCGAATAATCATGGTTGATGTTGATGGGACCTGTCAGGGCCCTGCAGGCTACAGCCAGCACTACGGGAAGCCGGAGGGATGCCGCCACATAGAGGACCTCATTCATGTACGAAAGTCCTGCGGAGGAAGTGGCTGTGACAGCCCTTGCACCCGCAGCCTCTGCTCCGAGACATGCGGAAAGGGATGAATGCTCGCTTTCCACACAGATGAATTCCGTGTCCACCAGTCCGTCAGCCACATATTGGGCAAAATACTGGGGGATCTCCGTGGAAGGAGTGATAGGGAACATGGCGAAGACATCGGGATTGATCTGCCTCATGGCAGTGGCGATGGCTTCATTGCCTGATAATCTGTCTCTTTTGCTCATTATTCCTCCCTCCACTTTATGGCGTCAAAAGGGCAGGCCTTGATACAGATGCCACAGCCCTTGCAATGGTCGAAATCAAAATCTTTTCTCCTGCCGTCCTCCACGGGAATGCAGGCATCGGGGCAAAAAGGAGCGCAGAGCACACACTGCTTGCACTTTTCCTCCATCCATTCGGGAGTCCTGGACCTCCACTCGCCGGTCATGGTGAGGCGGCTGGTACCGGGCTCATATATCTCACAGCCCGTAGTCATATCCTGCCAGGCTATACGTTCATTTATCTCGCTTGCTTTCTTCATTTCTTTCCTCATGTTTTAGCCTTTTTTTCATTTTATCCCATTGTCATCCTGAGGAGTTTACGACGAAGGATCTTTTCTTTCCTCAAGTTTTTTATATTTAAACTATTTCAAGATTCTTCGCTTCGCTCAGAATGACATAAAAGCAAATTCGCTCAGAATGACAGGGTTTTGCATTGGGACATCTATCCTTTAACAGAATCCATGGACAGACTCAGGCACTTAAGGTTTCCTTCAATGACCTGAGGCTTTTTGGCAAATTTATGTCTGTAGGAGCCCTCCATATCCTTCAAAAACTGTTTTTTATCCACGCAGCCGCTGACAGCCACCACTGCGGCCAGCATGGGGGTGTTAGGGAAATATGCACCCAGACACAACATGGATATCTTCCTGGCATCTATGGTACAGATCCTCCCCTTATAACCGTTCATTTTTTCTTTTATCTCATCGGGAGTCTTGGAGGTGTTCACTATCACGGCGCCTGCCTCCTTAAGCCCTGCGGTCACATCCACACTTTCCAGAAGGGTCTCATCCACCACTGCCACATAATCCGGATCATATATGTTTGAATGTATGCTGCAGCGCTCATCCGATATCCTGTTGTATGCTGTAATGGGCGCTCCCGATCTCTCCGGTCCGTATTCCGGGAAAGACTGTACATATTTGCCTGCCATGAAAGCGGCGTCCGCCAAAAGCTGGCTGGCTGTCTTTGCTCCCTGACCGCCTCTGCCATGCCATCGTATTTCAATCATCGGCTACTCCTTTTTACCAAAAACCGTATTTTATAAAAATCAAGCAGGAGGTCAGTCCAAAAGACAGTCTACCCCCTGCTTAACAATAAGTATTCTTTACTTGACTACTCTTACCCTCAGAACCCCCTCGATGGCATTGAGTTTTTCGACGATCTCGTCTGTTACGGGTGAATCCACATCGAACATGCTGTAAGCATTTTCACCCTTTGATTTATTATTAAGCTCCGAGATATTTATACCCAGCTCACCGAAGGCTCCGGTAAACTTGGTGATCATGTTTGCCACATTTTTGTGGAAGACAACGATCCTCCCGGCGGTCTGGCAGAAGCCCATGTCACAGGCGGGGAAATTAACGGAATTCTTGATATTACCGTTTTCCATGTAATCCCTGATCTCCTTGACAGCCATTACCGCACAGTTATCTTCACTTTCCTCGGTGGATGCGCCCAGATGAGGGATCACTATGCAGCCCTTTGCTCCAACTGTCGTGGGATTGGGGAAATCGGAAACATATCTGGCAAGCTTGCCCTCGGCAAGAGCCTTTACCACAGCCTCCTCGTCCACCAGAAGGTCCCTGGCAAAATTGAGGAGCACTGCCCCGTCCTTCATCTTTGAGATGGCATCATAGTTGATCATCTTCTTTGTGGAATCCAGAAGCGGCACATGGATGGTGATATAATCACACTCTTCATAGATCTCATTCACATCCATGGCGTGCTTAACGCGCCTTGAGATATTCCATGCAGCGGTGGCTGAAAGATAAGGATCATAGCCCAAAACCTCCATGCCCAGGTCCATAGCTGCATTTGCCACCCTTACGCCGATGGCGCCCAGTCCGATAACTCCAAGCTTTTTGCCCATGATCTCGGTGCCGGCATACTGTTTTTTCTGCTTCTCTGCCAGCTTGGCCACATCGGCCACGCCCTCCTGGGTCTTTACCCACTCGATACCGCCCACGATATCCCTGGCAGCCAGGAGCATACCTGCAAATACCAGTTCCTTAACGCCGTTGGCATTGGCTCCGGGAGTGTTGAATACGACTATTCCCTTTTTGGCATATTCATCAAGGGGAATATTGTTTACACCGGCTCCGGCTCTGGCAACTGCGATCAGCGAATCACCTATATCCAGATCGTGCATCGATGCACTGCGCACCAGGGCAAAATCCGCATCCTTCACATTTTCTACTTTTTCATAATCCTTGCTGAGGCCTTTAAGTCCTATCGGTGCGATGGGATTCAGGCAGACATATTTGTACATCTTATTATTCCTCCGAAATCACTTCATAAATCTCAATTATTTTCATGGTATATCCGATGTCATCCTCACTCTTTCAAGATTCTTCGCTTCGCTCAGAATGACATAAAAGCAAATGCGCTCAGAATGACATAAAAGCAAATGCGCTCAGAATGACAACGAAATAAATTCAATTATGCATTCTCGGCTTCAAATTTTTTCATGAACTCAACCAGCTTCTCTACGCCCTCTACAGGCATAGCGTTGTAGATGGACGCTCTCATGCCGCCCACGCTTCTGTGTCCCTTGAGGTTTACAAAACCGGCAGCAGTCGCTTCCTTTACAAACTTTGCATCCAGTTCTTCATTGCCTGTCACGAAAGGCACATTCATAAGCGAACGGTCTTCCTTCCTGACGGTTCCCTTAAAGAGCTTAGACTCATCCAGAAAATCATAGAGGATCTTTGCCTTTTTCTCATTGAGCTCCTTCATGGCAGACAGTCCGCCGTTTTTAAGGAGCCACTTGAAGACCTTGCCGCAGATGTAGATACCATAGCAGGGAGGGGTATTGTAAAGTGAATCATTATCCGCATGGGTCTTGAACTTCATCATGGTAGGTGTGCAGGGCAGCACATCATCCCTGATGAGGTCTTCCCTGATTATCACTATCTGCACGCCTGCAGGGCCCACGTTTTTCTGAACGCCGGCATAGATCATACCGTACTTTGTCACATCCACAGGCTCAGACAAAAAGCAGGAAGACATATCGGAAACCAGGATCTTGCCCTTTGTATCGGGCAGTTTCCAGAATTTTGTGCCATAGATGGTATTGTTCTCGCAGATATATACATAGTCCATATCGTCCGTTATGGGCAGATCGGAACAATCGGGGATATAGGAAAAGGTCTTGTCAGCCGAAGATGCCAGTTCCACAGCCTCACCGTAGATCTTGGCCTCGGCAAAAGCCTTCTTTGCCCACTGTCCCGTCAGGATATAGCCGGCCTTCTTATTCTTCATCAGGTTCATGGGAACCGATGCAAAAACAAGGGATGCACCTCCCTGAATAAACAGTACCTTGTAATTGTCCGGAATGTTGAGAAGCTTTCTCAGGTCTGCCTCCGCATCCTTGATGATCTCATCATAGACCTTTGACCTGTGGCTCATCTCCATTACTGACATGCCACAGCCCTTGTAATCAAGCATCTCATCGGCTGCTTCCTTAAGTACCTCTTCGGGGAGCACTGCGGGTCCCGCTGAAAAATTGTAAACTCTGCTCATGACGTCCTCCAATTCACCTGAAATCATGGATCTCATAGTGGCTTTGAATAGTTATATGTTGATAAAAACTCATATAGTATAAATCCATTTCCGAAAATATGCAAGTACGGCTTTATTTATTGACCTTTTGCAGGAATTTGATATTCTTCGTCTCATAGTCGTTAAGCCTGCCCTCGATGGTGGTCATATCCTTTGTATCGCCTTCATACCAGCTGTAATCGGAAAAATAATTGTTCAGGTCTTTATCCTTGAATATGTAACCGTGTCTGGCGTAGATCTCATTGATGATCATCTGGGCTATGGTCCGGTCTCCGGGCATCTTCCCCCGGCGGTTCCTGATGTCCGCCTCCAGGTCAAACCAGTTGCTTTCATCGATAAGGGCAAAGTCCGACCAGGAACACATATACTCGTTCAATCCCTCGTCATAGTCCTGATCTCCGTAATTGTCAAAGCTGTAATCGGCGGATCCTGGATCCAGCAGGTCTATGTCATTGCCGAACACACAGTCATATCCACGACCCGAGGATCTGCCCACACAATAGTACGCAAGGCCGGTCCTTTTCTCCGAGCTGTCATCATAAACTCCTATGACCACACCGTCCTCGCCTTCGGATTCCACAGAGGCATATTCAGGCCGGTAGCCGTTGATCTCCTCATAAAAATCAAGGGCCATCTCACAGAGCTCATCATCGGTAAATCCATCTTCACCATTTTCTCCATAGCCTTCATCGTTATAGTTTTCTCTGTCCCCGGACTCATCCTCCCAGTCGTCTTCTTCCTTTTCCGCTTCATCGGTATCATCATCACCCAGCGAGAAGTCATAGCCGCCGAAAGCACCGCTGTTGTCGTTATACTCCGATTCCAGTTCGGGAGCTATATGCTCATTGTAATACTCCTTGATCTTCGCGCCCATGATAAAAGCCAGGATAATGAGTATGACTCCCGTAAGAAAGCCGATCCCCAGCAGCACCAGAAAAACGATAAGACAGGGGGAAGTCTTCTTCTTTTCGCCCTTTTGTGAAGGGTTGTAATCCTGTACGGCCGCAGCCCCTGCCGGAGTCTCTGATACAGGAGCCGGTACAGGTTCCGATGCGGATCCGGAAAAAGATCCATTTTCATCCCCGTCCAATGATCCGGGCTGTATCACTTCCGATTGCTGCAGGCTATCCGGCTGCACATTCTCCGGCTGCGCCACCTTCGTCCCGCACTCCTGACAGAACATCGATCCTTCTTCTATTTTTGCTCCGCAATTCACACAAAACATAAAAATACCTCAATACTATTGTTTCCTGTTAAGGTCATCCTCATCAAAGACTGTAGCGATGGAGGCTCCGGGGCTGACCATGGGGAATACCTTGTCATCCTTGGGGATCACGCACTCTATCACGCAGGGTTCCTTCAGCTCTATGGCCTTTTCCACCGCGGCTTTGATCTCATCCCTGGACGTAACCCTTATGGCATGACATCCCAGGCCCTCAGCCACCTTACAGAAGTCCACCTTATCCTCCAGAACCGTATGGGAATACCTCTGTCCGTAGAAAAGATTCTGCCACTGGCGTACCATTCCCAGTACATGATTGTTTATCACCACCTGGATGATGGGGATATTGTATCTGCTGGCGGTAGCCAGTTCGTTCAGGTTCATTCTAAAGCAGCCGTCACCCGCTATATTTATACAGATCTTGTCGGGATTACCTACCTTGGCGCCTATACATGCACCCAGACCGTAGCCCATGGTGCCCATACCGCCTGAGGAAATGAAGGTGCGGGGTTTCGTATACTTATAATACTGGGCAGCCCACATCTGATGCTGTCCCACATCCGTGGTTATCACAGCCTCGCCCTTTGTCACCTCATCGATGGTCTCCATGATAAATGGACATGAAAGGCCTTCTTCATTATACTTGAGAGGATATCTGTCCTTTAATTCCCTGATATAGGCCATCCACTCACTGTTATCCTTCTCCTCGATCTTCTGATTCAGTTTTTTGAGGATACATCTCACATCACCCACCAGTGATGCATCGGTACGGATATTTTTATTCACCTCAGCGGGATCGATATCTATATGCAGGATCTTTGCATCCTGTGCAAAAGTGGCTGCATTACCGATCACCCTGTCGGAAAATCTCATTCCCAGAGCGATGAGAAGGTCACAGTCGCTGACACCCAGGTTGGATACCTTTGTACCATGCATGCCCACCATACCGGTATATCTGTCATCATAGCCGTCAAAACCGCCTTTTCCCATAAGGGTATCACCTACGGGAGCATCGCATTTTTTGGCAAAAACTTTCAGTTCATCCGCAGCATCCGAGATCACCACTCCGCCGCCGGTGATGATAAACGGTTTTTTGGATTCATTTATCATCTGTGCAGCCTTTTCTATGTCGGCATCGGTAAATGCATAATTATCCTTTGCCGCATAATAGTCGCTGATATGAGGCTTGATCTCCTCATCCAGGGGAGTATATTCACACTCTGCCGCTGTCACATCCTTTG
>JAEEZH010000088.1 GCA_016288495.1 Lachnospiraceae bacterium | reverse complement strand
CATATCCCTTCTTCCTGTAATCCGGATGTGTCACCACGTTTTCCACAAAGGCATGGGGTCTTAACTTTCTGGTCAGATTCGGTATGATCACGCATACACAGGTGGAAACAATACGGCCGTCCACCTCATTCACAAGCAGATGATGATTGGGATCCTCAAGTATCTGTTTCCATATGTTCCCCAGATACTCCGTGTACTCGGGAATGCTGTCCTCATGTAAATACAGATAAAGCTCCAGCAGTGCATTCAGATCATCTTTTTTTACTTCCCTGACCATAAAAAAACCTCCACATTGTATATTTCAGACTCCGTTTATCTTATCACCATTTCGCCCTTCCATCAATCAGAGTTTTCATCCAAACCGGTTGTGATATTTACGATAATATGGTATGCTGAACAATATATTTAACCGATCATATACAGCATTGTTTTTACGGAGAAAAGTTATGGCACTACAGGAATCCGGTGAGATGTATCTTGAAACCATATATATCCTGTCTCAGAAAAGCACAGGCGTGAGAAGCGTGGATGTAAGCGAACACATGGGCTATTCAAAGCCCTCCGTCACCAGAGCCATCGGATTGTTAAAAGACGAGGGATTGGTCAGAAAAGACGACGACGGTTTTTTGAAACTCACTGAAGCAGGCAAAATTCTTGCAAAGCGTATATATGAACGGCATACCGTACTTTCCACTATGCTCATGCAGCTCGGTGTGGATGAAGCGACCGCTACGGAAGATGCCTGCAGGATCGAGCACTATATCAGTGACACCACCTTCGATGCCATCAAGGCACATATGCAAAAGTACGGGTCATAACGGACACCTGTCTCTTTTTCCGTCATTTCCGGTAGATTTCCATATCCAACTCGTTCTCACTCTTTGCAACTATAGTTGATACTGCCACATCTCCGAGGCAGTTGCTCATGGTCCTGAACATACCGCAGAGAGAATCTATTCCCATGACCAGTCCTATGGCCTCCACAGGCACATTCATCTGGGTGATCAGCACAGAAAGACAGATAAGACCTGCACCGGGGATTCCGGGAGCACCCATGGAAAGGACAATGATGGAAATGATCATTGAAAGCATGGCGCTTCCCGTAACCTCCACGCCAAAGGTTTTTGCCAGGGCCAGTGCGAAAACAGCCAGATGGATACAGGTTCCGTCCATGTTCAGCGTAGCACCCAGCGGTATTGAAAGAGAAAAGATCTTTTTGCTGATACCGATCTTTTTCTCACAGGCCTCCATGTTCACAGGTATGGCGGCGTTGGAAGACGCCAGTGAAAAGACCTGCAGCATGTACGGAAGATACTTTCTTACAAAATAGACAGGGTTCAGCCTTCCGATGAAAATTATCAGTATGCAGTATACCAGCATCATCGCCAAAAGTCCCAGCAGGAAGGTACCGAACATTCCCATCACCGAGATTATGGTATCTATACCCATGGTGAGCATCATGGACATGATGGAACAGAACACGGCTATGGGCATGATCTTTATGATCAGTCCCGTGATCTTTAAGAACAGGTCATTGCAGGCTGAAAAGAAATCGGTCAGAGTCCCGGAATACTTTCCCAGAAGACCTGTAGCGATACCGCAGAGAACGGCCATGAATATAAGCTGCAGCATATTGGCCTTAAGGAAAGGATTAATGATATCCGAAGGGATGATCCCCACTATGGTGTCCTTTATGGAAACGTCCATGGTCTGGGATGTGACCGAAGAGGCATCTGCCGTGATCGCAGCCGCCAGGGAAGCATCTCCCGGACCGATAAGATAAAATATGCCGATACCGGCTCCCACAGCTATGAAAGTGGTAAGGAGATACAGACTTATGATCTTTGCTCCTATACGTCCCAGTGCCGACAGGTCGGAAAACTGCACGATGCACGAGATGATCGAAAAGAATACAACCGGCGCCACCACCATCTTCAGGGAATTCATATACATGGTCTTTACCGGTGCAAAAATATTGGTGTTCAGAAAGGTATTTACGCTGTCAGGCAATACCGATGAAAAGATCAGACCCAGGATCACAGCCGCAGCCATGGCCCCCAGTGTCTGATAAAGGAAAGCCCGCTTTGAACGTACAAGGCCCATACAGATATAATTTATTCCGTTCTTATGTCTGTATTTAAGCCCGTCCGCAAGGGAGCCAAGGATTATGTTCCTTATGGATTCCTGGATATCATCCCCGTCTCCGTCCTCATAGGCCGAAGATGCCAGAGCCATATTATTAGCCAGGGAATACTCCTCTCCCTTAGCCGAAAGCTCTATGGACACGTTTCCCATAAAAGCCTTGAATATAACGGTTATTTTACCGCTTTCCTCAGGGGAAACGGCACAATGGTCGATAAGGCTTCCCGCCGCCTCCTCGACCGTGAGCATGACTTTAACAAGCTCCTTTTGCTTAATACCGCATTCCTTAAGCCTGTCCCTGACAAAATCCACGATCCTGCCTATATTCTGCTTATCTGCGATATACTGCTGTTTTTTTCTCATAGCTTTATTTTATCCTGTAACGTTCCGTCTTACAGTGAGACGATATCGTCAAATTCCATATAATTGTTTTCCGGCATTGCAGCCTTAAGCTTATCAGGCACATCATCAAACAGTGATGCCATCTCTGTCGTCATCTCGCCCTTTGACTCTTCGATCATCATATCACCCTTATGGCTCTCGTATTCGGCACTGCCGAACCTTGAAATGAATCCGCTGCTGTAAGGGTTGACTGTCAGCCTGGTTACCAGTATCTGCATCTCATTACCGTCTCCAAAGGCCGCTTCCGTAAACCGGAACAGATTGGAAAGCTCTGCTTTTGTCTGCTCTGTTCCCTCCTTAAGCTCTCTGATCATATCGTCAAATGCATTTTTGACCACTTCATAGCCCGAGCCGCGCTTTGCCATAAATACTTCCTTAAGATTCTTTATCACAATGATGACATGGCGCTTTTTGCTCTCCTCATCCTTTGTAAGGGCCAGGGCCTTCTTTTTGGATGCTATGGCACGCTCAAGGGATTCTATCCTGCTGTCCAAAAATCCCGGAACACGCTCACGGTCCGGAATAGCCGCTACCTTAAGCAGCGATGCGGTTTCGGCCAGATAATCGGTCTTTATCATGCAGATCTTGATATCGTGAATGACTCTGTCTGTCAGCATGGACAGAAGCGACAGTCTCTCGTCCGAAGTAGCATTGTACGCCTTCTGGATAAACTCGTCCGAAGCACTGCCCTCCAGGATCTCGTTGAGGAAGTATTCATTTTTGTATTTTTTGTACAGATCATAGTAGGCGGAAAAATCCCTGACTATGGATCTGTTATGAATATACTGTCCCACCAGATTCTCGTCGATGGTGTATCCCTTCTTCTCGTACAGGATCAGCATCTCCGAAAGATCTTCCCAGCCTCTGGCCGTGACGAAGGTACGTCCGTCCGGAGTGTTCTCGACCTTGTAAAAACAGTCGCGGTTGACATCCAGGAAATCAATGATGGTAGGGTGAAGTGCCGACATCATGGCATACTGCTTGAAGGTATTGAAATCAGGCTCCACGGAGATGACCTTAAGACGGTCCATGACCGCCACATCAAATTCCCTGACGGATCTGTTGAACTCAGGCGGGTTACCTGCGGTAACTATGATCCAGCCATCCGGCACACTATGCCGACCGAAGACCTTATACTGCAAAAACTGCAGCATGGAAGGAGCAAGAGTCTCGGATACACAGTTTATCTCGTCCAGAAACAGTATACCCTCCTCTATACCGCTCTGCTTCATGGTCTCATATACGGATACTATGATCTCACTCATGGTATATTCGGTCACATCCGTCTCCACACCATCAAAGATCTCCCTGCGTATCATGGGAAGACCTATGGCCGACTGACGGGTATGGTGGGTCATGGAATAAGATACCAGCGCTATTCCCAGCTCAGCCGCGATCTGCTCCATAATGGCGGTCTTACCCACACCGGGGGCACCGAGCAGGAACACGGGGCGCTGGCGCGATACGGGTATCACATAATCACCCGTCTCATCCTTTTCCAGATATAAACTGACTGTCTGTTTGATAAATTCTTTTGCCTGATTGATATTCATAATCCCACTACTTCATGGCATCCAAAAATGCCACTCCTTTCTATAAAAAATGATCACATCTGAAGTGAATCTTCATCAAGTAAAATAGGCGTAGCCCACCACGGTACCTCGGGGAGCGAAGATTCAACGGAAAAATAAGCATAAATGCATTCATATCCGGGATTCTTCCCGGGAAAGATCCCCCGTTCATCCGTAAAGTATATCACCCCCCTGAAATCGGTAAACACCCTCTCATACAGAAGCTTATCCACATATGCAAAAGCCGGCCTGTAGTCACCGTCTTCCCTGTCATTAAGCTCCAAAGAATCCACGAAGGAGTCAAGCTCGCTCTGACTGCGGATCACCGTATGCGCCGACTCTTCATTGTCGCAGCGGACAATATGAAGGTTGATGGCTTCCGCGTATTCATCCATATATTTGATTATATCATATGTTTTTTGGAGGAAACTCCGTATGATCTCGACCCTGCAGAAGACAGAAACATCCAGAACGATGACATAATCCCTCACATGCCTTCCCTTGGTCAGCTCAAGAGGCTCGATAAAAGGCATGCCGTCATATGTTGTCAGGCCGAAAGTATAATATACATAGTCAAACTCATCCTCGGACACACTTATATTCTCACTGTCCAGACAAAACCTTTCCAGCAGTTTTTTGTAATCATATCTCTGTCTGGTGGCTTCATCCAGATTACCGATAAGGCTTTCCGCATGTCCGGTACTCTTTGCAAAGATCTTGAGCTCGATCTTTATCCTGTCGCTGATCCTGATCCATTCCTCCCGGTTCATATCGGGATTCTGGGGCTGTCTCCATACGCTGTGATCGTCACGGGAAAAAAGCCTGGTATACTCGCTTATCACGCCTGAAGAAGGCGGATTGGCCAGAAGAAAACGGTACAGCTTCTCGGCAGTCATACCGGCAGAGTAGGTCTTGATCTCTTCCAGATAATCCCTGATCTCATTATCAATGGCCAGTGAAAAATCAGCTATCCCCAGTTCCATGATCAGGTTCTCCACCGCGATATCGCAGGCCAGATCCCAGTATTCCTCATTCATCTTCTCGCCGCTGTAGCCGTGGGCAAACACGGCATGCCAGAGAGAATGGAGCAGGAGCCTCACCGGATAATTATCATCCGCCACACATTTTTTCAACAGGAAAGAAGGCTCATAATAAAAATCGTCGCCAACAAGGGATGCAGTCCCCACCCCGCGCTTTGCAACGAGATTGATACGGTCTAAAGCAGCCTCCATGAACCCCGCATTCTCTATGATGGACTCCGACGCAGCACTCAGCAGCTGCTCGCCGTATTCTTCGGTTGTGGTTTTTGTTTCTGAATTAGTATATGTATCCATGATAAATGATCACGATGATCAAAAATAAATATGTCCAAACAGAATACATTATACTCTTTATCTCGGATTATGGCAACGAATCATTTTACATCGAGGAAATTTTTCAGCATAAGCTTGCCCTCAGGCGTCATTATGGACTCCGGATGGAACTGCATCCCGAATACGGGATAAAGGGTATGGGATACAGCCATGACTTCCCCTTCCTGTGTAGCGGCCGTCACTTTAAGTTCATCGGGAAGAGTGGACTCTTCCACCGCCAGGGAATGATATCTGGCCACAGGAGTTTTTTCGGAGCAGCCCTTAAACAGCGGATCGTTTCTGTCAAGGCTCACCATGGACTGCTTCCCGTGCATGAGACGTCCGGCATATCCCACTGTCGCGCCAAAGGCCTGACAGATGGCCTGATGTCCCAGACACACGCCCAGGATCGGCACCACCCCTGCCATTTTTTTGATGACATCCACAATATATCCGGCGTTTTCGGGTCTTCCCGGCCCCGGGGATATGACTATATGGTCCGGCTTCAGTTCATACACCTGCTCAGGCGTCATCTCATCGTTGCGGACCACCCTGATATCACTTTCCATCTCACCCAGATACTGATACAGATTATAGGAAAAACTGTCGTAATTATCGATTAATAAGATCATATGCCCTCCTTTTTCGGCCCGTCACATTTCGTCACTGTACGCCGACGCCAGCTCCAGGGCTTTAAGGGACGCCCTTGCCTTGTTCATGCTCTCTTCATATTCCTTTTCGGGAACGGAATCCGCCACTATACCGGCCCCGCTCCGGACAAAAACCTTTCCGCCCTTTTTATACACGATACGGATGGCTATACAGGTATCCATATTTCCCGTGAAATCTATGTAACCTATGGCTCCGCCGTAAATCCCTCTTTTGTTGCCCTCCAGTTCCCCGATGAGCTGGCAGGCCCTTATCTTGGGGGCTCCGGACAAAGTACCTGCGGGAAGTACCGCCTCTATTGCATCAAGCGCATCCTTATCCTGCCTTATCTGTCCCCTGACTGTGGAACCGATATGCATTACATGTGAAAAACGCTCTATGCAGTGATATTTTTCCACCTCCACGCTGCCGAACCGGCTGACCCTGCCCAGGTCATTCCTGCCCAGATCCACCAGCATATTGTGTTCCGCCAGTTCCTTTTCATCCGCCAGAAGCTCTTCCTCCAGGCGTTTATCCTCCTCAAAATCCTTTCCCCTGGGTCTGGTACCCGCCAGGGGGAAGGTATGCAGCACGCCGTCCTCCAGCTTTACCAACGTCTCCGGTGATGCTCCGGCTACCTCTATATCCGTTCCCGAAAAATAAAACATATAGGGAGACGGATTCACTGTCCTCAGCATCCTGTAGGTGTTCAGAAGGCTTCCCTCAAAGGGTGCGCTCAGTCGGTTTGACAACACTATCTGAAAGATATCGCCCTCCCGGATATAATGCTTGCCTCTTTCAACCATATCGCAGAATCTTTTTTTATCGAATAAGGGAGTGACCTCGCCCAGAAGCCGTCCTGCTTTCTCACTGCTCTTTTCTCCGCTCTTAAGCAGCCTCACCAGCTCCTTCAGTTCGCTCACCGCCCGCTCATATCCGGCCTCACCGTCCTTAAGCTTCATATTTACCATCACCACGATCTTCTGACAGGCGTTGTCAAAAGCTATCACCTTGTCAAAGAGCATCAGGTCGGCATCATAAAAGCCCTCCGTATCTTCACAGACACATCTTGCTTTTTTCTGGCTGTAGCCCAGATAATCAAAGGCGAAATAACCCACCAGTCCCCCGGTAAAGGGAGGAAGCTCTTTAAGCTTGGGGCTTTTATACTTTGCAAGTATCTCTCTTAAATGTGCCGACGGGTCATCGGTCTTTACATGCACGTCGCCGTATCGAAGATCTCCGTCTATACAGGTGACGGAAAGCTTCGGATCAAAGCCCAGAAAGGTGTATCTGCCCCACCTGAGATCGGCACCCGCCGATTCCAGCATATAACAGTGCTTTGATGCATTCTTCAGTATCCTAAGTGCCTCTATGGGCGTGATGAAATCAGACAGGATCTGTGTACTGACGGGCATTATGGTATAATTGCCCTCCTCCTGCAGTTTCTTTACGGTTTCCATATCCGGATAAAAATTCATGCTGTCCTCCTCACCGCATCCTTCATTGCCTTCACAAACTCTCCCACTTTTTCCGGAGCGTTCTTTCCTTCGGCTGCCAGGATCCTTACTATGGCCGAGCCAACTATCGCCCCGTCTGATATGGCAGCCATACGCTCTGCCTGCGCAGGATCCGATATACCGAAGCCTATGGCACAGGGTATGGATGTATTCTCCCTCACCACCTTGATGATGGAATCAAGATCCGTGGTGATCTCGCTCCTGGTGCCCGTAACCCCCAGGGAACTTACAATGTACAAAAAGCCCTCGGCCTCCTTTGCGATCATGGCGATGCGGTCAGCGGAGGTGGGTGCTATAAGGGATATGAGATCCACTCCGGCTTCCCTGCAGCAGGGAAGGAACTCTTCCTTTTCTTCATAGGGCAGATCCGGCAGTATGATACCGTCTATGCCGGTGCTGCTGCACCTGTCCAGGAATCTTTTTGTACCATACGAAAAGACCACATTTGCATAGGTCATAAAAACCAGGGGAATGTCAACCGTCTTTCGAAGGTCGGCCACCAGGTCAAAGACCTTATCCGTGGTGGCGCCGCCCTCAAGAGAGCGCATATTCGCCTCCTGGATAACCGGACCTTCCGCTGTGGGATCCGAAAAAGGAATACCCAGTTCAATAAGGTCGGCTCCCGCCTTTACCATTTCCAGAATACATTTTTTTGTAGTATCCATATCAGGATCGCCACAGGTTATAAAAGGTATGAATGCCTTTTTGTTTTCAAATGCTTTTCCTATTCTACTCATGGATGTGTTCTCCTTTTCACTCACGGATATCAACATTTCTGTATTTTGCGATTGACGCGCAGTCCTTATCTCCTCTTCCGGAAAGCGTCACCACGATTATCCGGTCGGGGCTCATCTGAGGTGCCAGCTTCCTTGCATAGGCCACTGCATGGGCCGACTCGATGGCAGGTATGATCCCCTCTGTCTTTGCCAGGTATTCAAATGCCTGCACCGCTTCCTCATCTGTTATGGCCACATACTCCGCGCGCTTCGTATCATGCAGATAGGCGTGCTCCGGTCCTATACCCGGATAGTCAAGACCTGCGGAAATGGAATACACCGGCGCGATCTGTCCATATTCATCCTGACAGAAATATGACTTCATGCCGTGGAAGATGCCTTCCCTTCCCGTTGCTATGGTAGCCGCCGTCTCTGCCGTATTCACTCCCCTGCCTGCAGCCTCGCAGCCTATCAGTTTTACCTGCTCATCCTTGATGAAATGATAGAACGTGCCTATGGCATTTGATCCGCCGCCCACGCAGGCGAGAACAGCATCGGGAAGCCTGCCCTCCTTTTCCATGAGCTGTTCCTTTATCTCCGCCGAGATCACAGCCTGGAAATCCCTTACGATGGTGGGAAAGGGATGGGGCCCCATAACGGATCCCAGACAGTAATGGGTATCGTCTATCCTTCTGGTCCACTCTCTCATGGCCTCCGATACAGCATCCTTAAGTGTGGCGGTACCTGTTTTCACAGGGATGACATCAGCTCCCAGAAGTTTCATACGGTATACGTTGAGAGCCTGACGCCTGGTATCCTCCTCACCCATGAAGACCACGCACTCCATACCCATCAAGGCCGCTGCAGTGGCGGTTGCCACCCCGTGCTGGCCTGCTCCCGTCTCGGCGATAAGCCTCGTCTTTCCCATCTTCTTTGCCAGCAGGGCCTGACCCAGCACGTTGTTTATCTTATGGGCTCCGGTATGGTTCAGATCCTCTCTCTTTAAATATATCTTTGCGCCGCCCAGATCCTCTGTCATCTTTTTTGCAAAATACAACCTGGAGGGACGTCCCGCATAATCATTGAACAGATCTGACAGTTCTTTTTTAAACTCCGGATCGTCCTTAAGCCTGTTATAGGCAGCTTCCAATTCGATCACGGCATTCATCAGGGTCTCGGGAATGTACTGACCTCCGTGGATACCAAATCTTCCTTTTTTTTCACTCATGATCTTTTCCTCTTTTTACTTGTGATAGTTTTTCCGTACCTTTTCCACAAACTGTTTCATCAGTTCAGGATCCTTCACACCGTTTCTCTCGATCCCCGAGCTCACATCCACTCCGAAGGGATTAACCAGCCGTACCGCCTCCCCCACATTTGACGGATCCAAGCCTCCTGCCAGAAAATAGGGTCTGTCAAAATCTTTTAACAGCTCCCAGTCAAAGGTCCTGCCGTCACCGGCGCCCGCATCCAGAAGTATATGATCCCCACGGCTTTTGTAAGCTTTTTCAAGATCTTCTTTGGATCTTATCTTAATGGCTTTGATGAGTTCACATCCCGTTTTACCCCTGAGGTTTTCCATATAGTCATCATCCTCATCACCGTGGAGCTGGGCCAGATCGATGATCTTTTCCTTAAGCAGTCTGCTCACTTCATCGGGATCTTCATTGACAAAAACCCCAACCTTCCTTATGCCGTTATTAAGCCCTTCCGCAAGGGAACGGGCGGCCTCAGATGTCACATACCTTTTGCTCTTTTTGGCGAAGACAAAGCCCACATAATCGGGCTCCAGGATATTTGCTTCACAGATATCCTCCGGTCTCATCATCCCGCAAAGTTTTATCTTTACCATATCAGCCCCTCAACGCCTTCAATGCCGCCGCCTTATCCGGAGCACGCATCATGGTCTCTCCCACCAGCACGGCCTGGACTCCGATCTCCTTAAGGACATCTATATCAGCCCCGGTCTTCACTCCGCTTTCGGATACATAAGCCACATCCCCGGGCACAAGTGAACGAAGCTTCTTTCCCAGCCCTATGTCCACGGAAAAATCCTTAAGATTCCGGTTATTCACGCCGATCACCCTCGCTCCGGCACAAAGAGCGGTCTCTATCTCTTTTTCGTCATGACACTCCACCAGCGCGGCCAGACCGATCTCATCGCAGATGTACATATACTCCCTGAGCTGTTCAGGCGACAGGATGGACACGATCAGAAGAACGGCGGATGCCCCCAGAAGCTTTGCCTCATACAGCATATACTCATCTACGGTAAAATCCTTCCTGAGCACGGGTATCTTTACCCTCTCTGTGATCTCCTTAAGGTATTCGTCCTTTCCCAGAAACCACCTGGGTTCGGTCAGCACCGAAATGGCATCCGCTCCCGCGGCCTCATAGTCCATGGCGATCTGAAGATAAGGAAAATCTTCGGCTATGATTCCCTTTGAGGGAGAAGCTTTTTTGCATTCGCAAATAAATGATATGCCGGGTTTTCTGAGGGCCGTCTCAAATGCCAGCACACCCTTTGGCAGCGAGTACGCCTCATCCCTTATCTCATACAAAGGCTTGACGGTCTTTGCCTCTTTCACCCTCTCCTTTGCATATGCAGCTATCTCATCCAGAATGGTCATTTCTCAATCCTCTTTATTGCTGAGTTCAATGAATTTTTCCAAAGTCTCCATCGCCTTGCCGGAATCAATGATCTGTGCAGCCTTTGCCACACCGTCCTTCATGCTCTCGGCCTTTCCGCCTATGTACAGCGCCGCGCCGGCATTCATCAGGACCGCATTTCTCTTATGCCCCTTCGCCCCGCTTAAGATGTCCCTTGTGATCT
>JAEEZH010000087.1 GCA_016288495.1 Lachnospiraceae bacterium | reverse complement strand
CTATGACGACATCGGAAGAGAGGGACTCGAGAAAGTCTACGCGCTGTATTTTCACACAGAAGACGCGTTGGTCCGCCCGCAGATCACCTGCGGCACCCATGCCCTGGCCCTGGCGCTCATGTCAAACCTGCGCCCCGGGGATGAGCTTTTAAGCCCTGCGGGGAAACCCTATGACACCCTGGAGGAAGTCATAGGCATCAGGCCTTCACAGGGATCTCTGGCCGAGTATGGCGTCACATACCGTCAGGTTGATCTTCTGCCGGACGGAAGCTTTGACTATGAGGGAATAAAAACCGCCATCAACGACAGGACTAAGCTGGTCACCATCCAGAGGTCCAAGGGCTATCAGACCAGACCCACATTCTCCGTGGAACAGATCGGCGAGCTCATTACCTTTGTAAAGGGCGTGAAAAGCGATCTTAAGGTGATGGTGGACAATTGTTACGGTGAATTCACACAGAGTATGGAGCCTTCGGATGTGGGAGCCGATATGGTGGTGGGCTCTCTTATCAAGAACCCCGGCGGCGGTCTGGCTCCCATAGGAGGATATATTGCCGGTGCCCGGGAATGCGTGGAAAATGCCGCAAAACGCCTGACCTCTCCGGGCCTTGGCAAGGAGGTGGGAGCGTCCCTGGGCGTACTTCCGCTGTTCTATCAGGGACTTTTCCTGGCGCCCACGGTTACTGCCAGTGCGATGAAGACTGCCATCTTTGCAGCCGCGCTGTATGAGCGGATGGGCTATGAAACCTATCCCTCATCGGCACAGGAAAGATATGATATCATCCAGGCACTTACCCTGAGGACTCCGGAGGCACTTAAGGCTTTTTGCCGCGGGATACAGGCAGCGGCACCCATCGATTCCCATCTGACTCCCGAGCCCTGGGATATGCCGGGATACGATTCCCAGGTGATCATGGCGGCGGGCGCCTTTGTTTCGGGTTCATCCATCGAGCTTTCTGCTGACGGGCCTCTGAAGGAGCCGTACAATGTGTATTTTCAGGGTGGACTGACCTGGCCTCATGGTAAGCTGGGAATACTCATGTCCCTGGAATATCTGAAGCGGGCAGAAGGGTAGCGGGACAGAGCGTGCCCGAACATTGATCGGAAACATGCTGAAGCCGGCAGGAATGTATTCGGACGAAAAAGGAAAAAATGGGAAACATAGAAATAAAAAAAGATATCGCAAAATTCATGAAAAGGCTCTGTGACAAGAACCTGACCACCACCTTCGGAGGAAATATAAGCATAAGATCCGAAGACGGTACGGTGTACATGACGCCTTCCGTGGTGGACAAGTCAGAACTGTCCCCTGAGGACATCTGCGTCCTCGATATGGAGGGAAACCGGCTGGAAGGCACATATAAACCCACCATGGAATATATGATGCACCTTTCGATCTATAAAGCAAGAAACGATGTGAACGCCATCTGCCATTCCCATCCCTTTTATTGCGTTCTGTATGCTTCCACGGATGAGGAGATAAGGAACGATCTGACCCTGGAAAGTGAGATGCATATAAAAAAGATCAACAGGGTGGGATATTTCCCGCCGGGTACGCAGGAACTGGCCGAAAGCGCTGCAAAGGCAGCCGCAGATGCCGATTTCCTTTTGCTCAACAGACACGGCGCCATCACCATGGCTGATTCCATGCTCAATGCTTTCTATCGTATGGAGGTGCTGGAGATGACTGCCAGGCTGAATTACTGCCGTTTAAATCTTCTACGATAGCGCCATGCTTTGACCAAAACCATGATTTGTGGTAAAATAGGAAGGTGTGTGCAAACGCACCTTCCTTTCTTGTGCCCCGGAAAAGCAGGGAAAGGACAAAGATGGTATTTAAAGAAAAAATACAAAGTGAAACAGCCTGTAATGAGCCTCATCAGAGGCTAAAGGATCTGCCAAACCGGCAGCTTCCGGCGGAGAAGTGCCTCAGGTATGGGGCTCATAGCCTGACTGATGAGGAACTGCTGGCTGTGATATTCAGGTTCGGTACGGGAAAACGCAGGGTGACCCAGATCGCCAGAGGCGTCATAGAGTGTGCCGAGGGTTACGGCGGGATCGCGTTCCTTGACAGGATCCCCATGGGCGTCCTTCAAAAGCTTGAGGGAGTGGGGGAGGTCCGTGCCGTTCAGCTGCGATGCCTGTCCGAGCTTTCACGAAGGATGTGGCAGAAGGGCGGCGCCCTTAAAATGGAACGGGTCAGCTGCAGCAGGGATGTGAGCGATATGTTCATGCCACAGCTCAGAGCCCTTGATGTTGAGGAGACCTGGGCACTTTATCTTGATTCCAAAAACGGGATCATAAAAAAGAAAATGATGACCAGAGGTTCCGTGAACAGCTCCCCGGTCAGTGAGAGGGAGATATTCAGGGATGCGCTTCTTCATTCGGCAGTGGGGATAATACTGGTCCATAACCATCCCAGCGGCGACCCCACGCCTTCCCTGAACGACCTGGAGGTCACCAGAAAGCTTCGCAACGGAGCCGAGCTTCTGGGGATAGAGCTTCTGGATCACGTGATAATCGGAGATAATAATTTTACTTCATTGAAAGAAAGAGGAATACTGTAATGCAGAATTATGCCTTCGGTATCGACCTGGGTACCGGTAATATCAAGATCTATAACAGTGCGGATGATTCCATCCTGAATGAGAAGAATATGATCGCCATTCAGAATAAGAATACGCTGTTTGCCTACGGCGATTCCGCCTTTGAGATGTTTGAAAAGGCCCCCGGCAACATAGTCATCAGCAATCCCGTGACAAACGGTGTCATTGCAGACATCAAAAACATGCAGACGGTACTGCGCTGCTTTATCGCGGACCTTGCGGGAAACAAGTCAAACGGAGCTGATTATTATATTTCGGTTCCCACGGATGTGACCGAGGTGGAGAAGAGATCCTTTTACGATCTGGTCAGGGATGCGAATGTAAAGGCAAAGAAGATCATGGTGGTGGAAAAAGCCATAGCCGACGGTCTGGGACTGGATATCGATGTCAAGAATTCCCAGGGTGTCATGATAGTTGATGTGGGTTACGCCACCACGGAGATATCCATATTGTCCCTGGGGGGCATAGTCCTGTCAAAGCTCATAAAGGTGGGCGGCGCAAAATTTGACGACGCCATAAGGGCTGCGGTGAGAAAAGAGTTTAATCTCATGATAGGTCAGAAGACTGCGGAGAAGGTGAAGATCGGCCTTCGGATGCTGGAGGAAGCCGGGGAGAGCGCCGTGGTCTACGGCCGGGACATAGTCACCGGACTTCCGGTGGAAAGAGAGATTCCCACTACTTTGGTAGATCTGGCCTTAAGGGAGCATTTTGATACCATAATCGACAACATAAAAGTGATCCTGGAGAGGACGCCTCCGGAGCTGGCTGCGGATATCTACAGACACGGTGTGTATGTGACCGGCGGTTCGGCAGTCACCAGCCATCTGGGCGAACTGGTGAGCCAGGGCACCAACCTTAAGGTGAACATAGCCGACAATGCGGCGGATTCTGTGGCCTGCGGCCTGGCCAGAGTGATCAAGGATGAGAAATACAAGTCAGTGGCATATTCGATCCAGGGTATGTCGAAGTAATAAGAATTAACGAAATGCCCCGAGTTAGAATAAAACATAAAAGAATAGAGCTTGACAGTAAATATATGCTGTGCATCCTTTCCTGCGTATGCATTCTCCTGATGATACTCACCTTTTCCACGGATCTGGTGGTAAAGCCCCTTTCCTTTGTGTCCGGCTACCTGGTGATACCCTTTGAAAACGGTATCGAGAAGGTGGGCTCATATCTGGCCCAGAGAGCCGAGGACCTGAAGGAACTCAAGGTGGTGCTGGAGCAGAACAAGGCCCTGCAGGATGAGGTGGACGCCCTCAAGATCGAGAACTCCAACCTCATCCAGGATAAGTATGAGCTCAACGAACTCAGACAGCTCTACGGCCTGGGAGAAAAATATTCGGGCTACGATACCATAGGCGCCAGGGTCATAGCAAAGGATGCGGGAAACTGGTTCTCCGTTTTCACCATCAACAAGGGTGAAAAAGACGGGGTGAGAAAGGATATGAATGTCATGGCGGGCGCCGGTCTGGTGGGTATAGTCACCGATGTAGGGCCTAACTGGGCCTGTGTCAGATCCATCATAGACGACGCTTCAAATGTCAGCGCCCAGGTGCTGTCCACCTCGGACAACCTTATGGTCACGGGAGATCTTCTTCTCATCAACAAAGGCCAGATCAGGTTTTCCCAGCTGGTGGATGAGAACAACAGGGTGGCCCAGGGTGATGTGCTGGTGACCTCCGATATCTCGGACAAGTATCTTCCCGGCATCAACATAGGTTATATCAGCTCCATAGAGAATGACAACAACAACCTGACCAAATCAGGCACCATCACACCCAGTGTGGATTTTAACCATATCGATATAGTTCTGGTGATCAGGGAACTTAAAAACGAGACCATCAAGCCCGATGAGGCAGTGAAATGAAACGTATACTGGTACATTTTGTTCTGATAATATTCTGTTTTGTGGTGCAGTCCACCCTGCTTCGCGGCATACAGTTAGGGCCTGTGGTTCCCAATCTGATGCTGATGATCGTGAGCTGTTTCGGCTTCATGAGGGGCAAGCGGGAGGGCCTTCTGGTAGGCTTTTTTTCGGGACTGTTGCTGGATGTTTTTTACGGAGGCGGTATTTTAGGGGCTTACGCCCTTATCTATATGATGGTGGGCTATATGAACGGTTTTTTTAACCGTATTTTTTATCCCGAGGATATAAAGCTCCCCATTTTCTTTGTCGGTTTCTCCGGCATCATCTACAGCAGCGTCATTTATGTGTTCATGTTTCTTCTGCGCCGCAGATTTGACGTCTTCGGATATGTGAGATATGTAGCCATACCCGAGAACGTCTACACCGTGGTGGCAGCGCTGGTGCTGTATCGTCCGGTACTTTTCATCAATTCCCTTCTGGAAGAGGATGAACGCAAGAGAGAAGTGATATTCAGCTGATGTTTTATGTTTGGTGAGATAAAAGAACAGATCATAAATTTCATAATGTCCAGGATCTTTGTGCTGATGCTCATCATCTTTCTCCTTTTCGGCGTACTGGTGCACAGACTGTTCGTGCTGCAGATCGTAAAGGGCGAGGATTATCAGAACAATTTCACCCTGAAGATACTTAAGGAGCAGTCCATAAAAAGTACCAGGGGCAAGATCTACGATGTGAAGGGCAATCTTCTGGCCTATGATGAGCTGGCGTATTCCGTCACCCTGGAGGATAACTATGAGAGCACCGGCTCCGAAAAAAACCGTGAGCTCAACGACACCATTTACAGACTGATACATATGGTGGAGGAGAACGGGGATGAGCTGGCCTGTGATTTTAATGTGATCCTGGATGAAAACGGGCACTATGCTTACTCCGTGGAGGGCAAGACCCTTCTCCGTTTTCTGGCGGATATCTACGGACATTCCAATACCTCCGACCTGAAGCTTAAGGAGAGGGATGCGACGCCTTATGAGCTGGTGGAATATCTGTGCTCCTCTTCAAAATTTGGCATCGGACGCTATGTGAAAAACGAAAAGGGCAGGTATGAGCTGATACCCATGGAGGGGTATTCCGCAGAGGATCTCCTCAAGATAGTTGCTATCCGCTACGCCATGAGCCTTAACAGTTACCAGAAGTACATAGCCACTGCGGTGGCCACCGGAGTCAGCGAAAAAACTGTGGCCATGGTGATGGAAAACAAGAGCGAGATGCAGGGGGTGGATATAGCGGAGGACACTGTGAGACGCTATATAGACGAGCCCAGCCTGTCGCCCATCCTGGGGTATACGGGTCTTATTTCCCAGGCCGAGCTGGAGGAGTACAACGCAGACGGGGGGGATTACGAGAGAAACGATATGGTGGGCCGTGCCGGCATAGAGCAGGTGATGGAAAAACAGCTCCAGGGCCGCAAGGGCCGCAGGGAGATCTATGTGGACAATGTGGGAAAGGTGGCCGAGGTGGCCGGAGTGACCCAGCCTGTTGCGGGAAACGATCTTTATCTCACCATAGATGCGGACCTGCAGGGAGCCATATATAAGATACTGGAACAGAAGCTGGCGGGAATAATAGTTTCCCGTATCAAGAATGTTAAGGAATATGTCCAGGGAGAAAATGAGTCGGCTTCGAATATCATCATCCCCATAGACAATGTGTATTACGCCCTTTTGAATAACGGTATCCTGGACCTTTCCGTCATGGGAGATGACGGGGCCGGGATGTATGAGCGCCAGATCTATGAGGCCTGTGAGAAAAAGCAGGACCAGGTTCTGGCCACCTTAAAGGACGAGCTTTTGAACGGAAACAATGCTTACGAGAACCTGGATAAGGAATATCAGGTTTACGAGAGCTTCATCACGTCCGTGCTTGCCTCCCCGGATGAAGGCATACTGATAAGCGATAAGGTGGATGAACAGGATGAGGTTTATCAGGCCTGGAAGAACGAGACCATATCCCTTCCCGAATATCTGAAGCACGCCATAGCCATGGAGTGGATCGAGGTCACCAGGCTGAACGCTCCCGAGCAGTATTCGGACTCATCACAGGTCTATGAAGCCCTTACCGAGAAGATAGTCGAAATGCTCAGAGGTAATAACGCCTTTCAGCGCAAGGTCATAAAATATATGATAAGGGACGGTGAGATATCTTCGCTCCAGATCTGTATGGCACTTTTTGAACAGGGCGTGGTCAGGGACGATCTGGAGACGAAAAGACTGTTGCTGTCGGGAGAACTGGCACCCTATGATTTTATGGTGGAGGAGATAAGGACCATCGAGATCACTCCCGCACAGCTGGCGCTGGACCCCTGTACCGCTTCCTGCGTGGTCTGCGATTCGGCCACGGGAGAGGTGAGAGCCTGTGTTTCCTACCCCAGCTATGATAACAACCGGCTGGCAAATTATATCGATACGGAGTATTATAACCGTTTGAGGAACGATCTTTCCAATCCGCTTTATTCCTACGCCACCCAGCAGAAAACGGCTCCCGGTTCCACGTATAAGATAGTATCCGCCATGGCGGGAATAAATGAAAATGTGATAACCACCGGCGAGCAGATAGAGTGTCTGGGTGAATATGATAAGGTGGATAACCCCAAGTGCTGGAAGTATCCCGGAAAGCACGGGGAACAGACTCTCTCCAGCGCCATCACCAATTCCTGTAACTTTTATTTTTATGAAGTGGGATACAGGCTGGGACTGGAAGCGGACGGCAGATACAATTCCCAGAAGGGACTTGAGAAGCTGGCTAAATACGCGGAACAGTTTGGCTTCACCGATACCTCCGGCATAGAGCTGTCCGAGACCACGCCCTCCATCTCCGATGAGGACTCCGTCCGTTCTGCCATCGGCCAGGGTACCAACTCCTTTACCACGGTCTCTCTGGCAAGATATGCGAATACCATATCAAACAGAGGCACCTGTTACAACATAAGCCTTCTGGACAAGGTGGTGGATCCCGAAGGTAAACTGGTGGAGGATTATAATCCTCAGGTGAGGAACAAGGTGGAGGCTTCGGAT
>JAEEZH010000086.1 GCA_016288495.1 Lachnospiraceae bacterium | reverse complement strand
GTATCCTCGTCCTGCCTGAAATGCTCACAGCCGCACTTGGGACACTTATCGGGAGCCTGGGCAGCCACGACTATCTCACCGCATTTCTCACAGTAATACGCAGGGATCCTGTGTCCCCACCAGAGCTGCCTTGATATACACCAGTCCCTGATATTGTCCGTCCAGTTAAAATAGGTCCTGTCCATGCGATCGGGGACAAGCCGGATGTCACCGTTCCTTACGCCCTCGGCTGCCGGCTTTATCAGCTCATCCATCCTGACAAACCACTGCTGCTTTACCAGCGGTTCGACTGTGGCTTTACACCTGTCATGAGTGCCCACGTTGTGTGAATAGTCCTCGATCTTAACCAGAAGGCCCTGGGAATCAAGCTCCTCCACTATGGCTTTCCTGGCTTCATATCTGTCCATGCCCTCATATTTACCGCCGTTTGCGTTTATGGTGGCATCGTCATTCATGATATTCACAATAGGCAGGTCGTGACGGAGTCCCACCTCAAAATCGTTAGGGTCATGACCGGGAGTGATCTTTACCACGCCGGTTCCGAATTCCACATCCACATAGTCGTCAACCACCACCGGGATCTCTTTGTTCACTATGGGCAAAAACACCTTACGTCCGTGAAGATAAGTATATCTCTCATCCTCGGGATTTACCGCTACCGCCGTATCTCCCAGCATGGTCTCGGGTCTGGTAGTGGCAAAGGTCAGGAATTCGCTGTCACTGACACTGCCGTCCTCATTGACCAGAGGATATTTGATATGCCATAAATGTCCCTGCTGTTCCTCGTATTCCACCTCGGCATCCGAAATGGATGTATTGCAGACAGGACACCAGTTGATTATACGGCTGCCCTTGTAGATAAGTCCTTTTTCATGGAGCTTGCAGAACACCTCCGTCACTGCCTTGTTGCAGCCCTCGTCCATGGTGAACCGCTCCCTCTGCCAGTCACAGGATGACCCGAGCTTGCGGAGCTGTTTTGTGATACGTCCGCCGTACTCTTCCTTCCATTTCCAGGCTCTTTCCAAAAACCTGTCCCTGCCCAGATCTGCCTTGTCAATACCCTCTGACTTGAGAGTCTCTATTATCTTTACCTCCGTGGCTATGGAGGCATGATCCGTCCCGGGCTGCCAGAGAGCGTTATAACCCTGCATCCTCTTAAAACGGATAAGGATATCCTGCATGGTATTATCCAGGGCGTGGCCCATATGGAGCTGTCCCGTGATGTTCGGGGGAGGCATCACTATGGTAAAGGGCTTTTTCGATCTGTCGACTTCGGCATGAAAATATCCTTTTTCCTCCCAGTTTTTATAAAGTCTGTCCTCCATGGCTGAAGGATCATAGGTTTTGGCTAATTCCTTGGACACTTTGGTTCCTCCTCTGTAAACCGCAGTCTATATCTGATTAAAAATAACCAAAATATTATACACTAAAACATTTTATAACACAACAACATACTTGGAGATTATCTGAAGAGCAGATTCATATCCACTTCCCCTGTTATTCCCTTTACATGACCCTTGGCCGAATACTGCCAGATATCAAACTTATAGGGGAAATATATATCATTGCTGTAATAGGCAAACCATTTGCCTATATCTTCCACTTCTTCCATATGGAGCATCAGAAGCAGGGATTCCATATTGCCGTAGATCATGGGCTCATAGCCGGCTGCACTGACGGTGTCGCAGAAGGCCCTGGCGTTTCTGGTCATCTGGTCGGCGCCTATATTGTTCATCCTGCCACCGTTTACCCGCTCTATATCGTAGGCAATGGGCATCGCTATCTCGTTGCCACCCAAAAGGTCGATGACGCACCTGGCCTCCTCGACCGCCTCCTCTTCGTTCAGAGCCTGGGTAAAGAAATACACTCCGATCTCAATCCCGTTGGCGCTGGCATCCGCCGCATTCTGAAGGAAGGTCTCATCTATCTGGATCTCACCGCTGCCGTATCCTCTGAACCCGGCGCGCAGGAACGCATATTTCACCCCGTCTTCAGCCACCTGGCTCCAGTCTATGGTCCCCTGGTATCTGGACACATCTATGCCCTTCACTGCCATACGGCCGTCCCCCATGTCATAACTCAGGGTCCCGTCAGGATTCTCTGTCAAATTATCTTCACTCAGATCATGTTTTTTCAGGTCGTCTCTTATGGGGAAGAAATAATAATCCTTCCCGCTTATCACCATTACATCTCCCACAAACAGATCCCTCAGAGCCGCAGTGGTGCCAACCCCTTCGCTGAGCGCGGCTTTCATGGCTTCAATACGCGCCTCGGCAGACATGTCATCCTGCAGATCGCTTTTTGTCCTGTCCGGTGATACTTCCTGTGAGTTCCCGTCATCCGGATACGGAGCATCCTGTGGTACGGCCTCATCGGCTTCCACGGCTGTTTCATCCTGTCTTTGCGGCAGATTGCCGTCCTCATCCGCCTTGACACTGTCCCAGTCTATAACGGTAACATGTTCCAGATCTTCGGGTTTTAATTCCTCCCCGGGATCCTCGCCGCTTCTGTCCTCCTCACTGATAAGAAGCCTTTCCGCATCCTCATCATATGAAGCAAAGATCTTATCAAGCTCCTCATACGAGATACCGGTCTCTTCCGACAGATCCTGAAGTTCTTCATCGGAAAGCCTTTTCTCACCGGAGTTCACTTCCCCGATAAGCCCTGCGAAATCGGAAACGGAAACCTTTTCTTTTCTCATCATATTCGTAACATAGCAGATGCATATTCCGATTATGATACCCCCGAAAAAAAAGATGGCCGCCCTGATGTACGCCCTTACCATCATCCTGCGCCGGAGCCTTTGTTTTCTTTCTTCATCACGCCTGGCTTCCAGCGCATCCAGCTGTATTTGGTTTAGATCGTTTCTGTCATTCATATCTGATATGCTCTGTGCAACGCTCCAGTATCCCACTCGCCCCCGCAAGTACAAGACCGTAATTAGTTATGGGTATCCCTGCTTTTTTGCACAGCCTATAACGCCTTTTCATCTCTTTTTCATTAAGCATGCATCCTCCGCAGTGAACAACGCAGGCAGCACCCTTCAGTACATCTTCATCCGCAAAGCCGGTTCCGCTGGTATAAATATATTCGGGGGTATGCATGCAAAGCTTCTCTATTGCCCGGGGGATCTGTCTGGTACCGATATCATTACACATCCTATGATGGGTACACCCCTCGGACACTATCACCCGGTCCGAATCCTTAAGCTTTTTGACCGCGCCGATCCCCTCCATGGATGCTCCAAGTATCCCCTTATGACGCGCCATAAGAACAGAAAAAGATGTCAGGGGTATATCATCCGGTAAAACCCGGTCAACAGCCCCAAACACCTGAGAATCCGTAATTACCAGCGCCGGCCTGATCCCGGCCTTTTCATACTGCGCCAGCAGATCCCGAAGATTCGTATCCCTGACAGTCACCGCACAGGCGCCCGCCTCTATAAGCTCTCTTATGGTCTGCTGCTGCGGCAGGATCAGTCTGCCCTTCGGTGCCGAAGAATCAATGGGCACCACCAGGATCACCGTATCCCCCTCACGGACCATATCCCGCACAATGGGAAAAGGTTCCTCTTCTTTCGTATCAAAAGCGGCTATAGCCGCTTTGAGTTCTTCGATACCGGTTTTGTACCTGGCGCTGACGTAATAACATTTCTCCGAATTTTCCGGGACTTCGTCCATCAGATCGGCCTTGTTAAAGACCGTCAGATACGGACACTCCTCTCTTTCAAAGGCTGCAATCAGCTCTTCATCCTTTTGACTGAGTCCCTTTTTGGCATCCGCCACCAGCAGTGCCAGATGGGAACTCCCAAGAACCTCCAGCGTCTTCTTCTGACGCATTTCGGCCAGTTCTCCCTCTTCATCGAGCCCCGGCGTATCCGTCAGGAGCACCGGCCCCAGCGGCAGGATCTCCATGGCCTTGTTCACGGGATCCGATGTAGTCCCCCTCTGATCCGATACCAGAGCTATATCCTGGGAAGTAATGGCATTGATAAGGCTGGACTTTCCGGCATTGATACAGCCGAATATGCCTATATGAAATCTTTCGCTGTTGGGAGAAGCATTCATGCTCATATTTCAGTTCCTCAGTTCCCAAAGGGCTATAGTATCTCTCCAGGCCCGTCCCTTGAATATAAACGCCGTACATTTGAACGACATCAGTTCGAAATCGCCGTGATAGAATTCCCAGCGGTCATCATCCTCATTGTAGATAATATGAGTGATAAATGCCTTCGAAGGAAATTCATCGGTACTGATATCACTGATATCGTAAAGCTCCACCTCCACCTCATCGGCCAGCTCGCAAAACTCCATTTCCGCCACGGTGATGAGATTATCGGATATATCGTTTTCCGCCGCAACTGTCTTTGCGCGAAGATAATATCTGCCTTTCCTGTAGTCCAGAACTATATCCAGTCCCGAGGCGCCCTGCAGCATCAGACCAAAGATGACCGGATTGTCAAATTCCATATATTTTTTGAAAAAATCTTCCGGAAGCTGCTTTCTGACACGGTCGTAAGCCTTGTTTATACTCTCCGCAACCTTCGTATCGCCATAGCGTTTTGCACTGCTGCTCCTAAGTTCTATGGCGTACTTCGCCTGGACGTAATGATAATAGGCCAGTTCCAGATTCTTTTCGACACCGATCCCGTCTTCGTACAGATTGCCCATCCTGAGGGAAATATCCGCAAATTTGCCATCATAGCTTCCTTTGCAGAAAATATCATAATTATCATCATACATCCCGATGATGATATTGGCCGCACAGCTTTTGTTTTTGAGGGCCCCGTTCCCGCTGATCATCATATCTGCGATCTTATAACGGGATTCATATATGCCGGCCACCGCTCCCACGGTGAAATATTTGAAGGCTTCGTCATACTGGGGCACGCCGTTGTTGCAACGCCCGTAATAATAAATATAACCCAGGGTATTATAATAAAACGGGTTGTTCTCACCATCCAGTTCAACCAGTTTTAAAAGACAGCGTCTGGACTCCTCCCAGTCGCAGTCAAATACACAGTTTCCTCCGTAACAGCCGTAAGCTTTGGCACTGAGGGCTTCGATCCAGTCCCTTTCAATACCGTATTCCACGCTCTCTGCGTACGCTTTACGGATGTTTGAACCGGCCATTTCCAGCTCTTCCTCATTGTTACTGTAAAAACGGATAAACTCCTTTTTGTCATCATCGGTTATCGGTTTTTTCTTCTTCATTTTTGTAGTCCTTTATTTTTTTAACCGTACATACAGCCGGAACAGCCCGGAAGCAACCCCCGGGCATTACGGCCGTCATCATGCCCAAATGCTTAAGTTCAAAAGTGATAATGTAAGATCGAAAAAGGCCACAGCCTCACAAGATATGTCAGACAACAATAACAGTATTATTTTCTGCTCTTTTCCTTACTGGATGAATGACTCTTTGCCAGGATCAGATCGTCAAGCGCATCAGACATAAGCCTTTCGTAATCACCGTTATAATACTCCGTGAAAACAAATCCTATGCTGGCTGAAAGCACATAATTGATATTTCCGATGGAAAAAGCGCTGAAAAGGCTCTTCTGCAATTCTCTGTATATTACGAATGTGGCTCTGGACGTAGACTGGTTCGGGATAAAGATACCGAATCTGTCATCATAAAGCCTGCCGATAACGGCATCATCGGGAACCATGGATTTTATGATGGCCACCACGTTGTTCATGAGCTCAGTCACATATTTCTGTCCGAGTGCATCCTTTATGATAGAGGACTTATCCATATCCACCACCATAAGCGCCCCCTTAATATCCTTCTCATTTTCAATGACGCCCCTAACCATATCGTTAAAGCTGTCGTTTTCATATATGCAAAGGACCTCATCCCACTTCACGTCGCCCTTGACATACTTCTCGTATTCATAACACTTGTCAAGACTGCGGAGCCTGACCACGGCGCACAAATGGGAGTTAACATTCGTAAACACATCCACATTCACAGCCTTCCAGTGAAGTTTGCCGTTTTCGTCCAGATGTTTGTATGTTTTGGTAAAACACCTGTTTCCGTCCACATATTCCTTTACCACACTCTCTACGGAAGAATACTTTTTGAAAGATTCCTTTGATTCCCCATGGATATATTCATCGAGAAGCTGCTTGATGAGTTCGGAATAGCTCTTGTCCTTTTTAACGAATTTAAAATCGCCCCTGACTTCCGTGATCCTGTCCTCATCAAAGTCAACCTTGAATATCATGCGGTCGGCCACCGTCTTGTCCATACGACGGTCCAGAAGCAGCAGACGTTCCTTAGTCTGATTCTGATAAAGCTGGTTTACATCCTCGCCCAGTCCGATAGCCTTGATGGGATTGCCTTCGGCGTCAAAAATAACCGTATAATCAATGTGAAGCCATACATAGGTGGCATCCCTCAGGATCTTTTTGACCATGACCACAGCATTTTTACCGTTTCTCAGATCGTTATAGGCATTTTTGTAATCATCCACATAATCCGGATGAATGGTCTTTGAATCGATATATATATCGGGTACATTCTGAACCCACTCGCCCATTCCGTCATCATCTATGGCATTGGCGGAACGGTGTAAAAGCCCGGTCTCGATATCCCACTCCCAGATCTTAACATTTGAATTACGGAAAGCATAAGAATACATCTCCATATTCTCACGCTCGAATTTATCCGTGTAGAGCTTTGAAAGATTATTCCTGACGGACTTTGACATCTCTCCGAGATGACGCAGATCCGCATTGGAGAACTGCTTGTCCGCGGCACTGTAGCTGGTAAAGAGCACCGCTGTCATCTGATTGTTAAGCTCGGCGCGGAATACCGCCACATGACGGGCTCCCTCTGAGAAGAAGAACTCCTGGATATCGCTGCCGTATCTGTCATAATCCGTAATGGACAAAAGCCTTAACCCGTATTCATTGGCGGGTACTTTCAGGATCTGGGAATCGATCTTTTTGATCACATCCGGATCATAGATCACCTTTCTGGTGCCGTCATCGGTAAGGGCCACTCCGCCCATCTCCGTAACACCCCTGGCCTTGGTAAAGATCAGGCCTGTAGAATTCGCGGCCACGCCGTAGTTCACTGCATCCAGTATGCGGTCCAGGATCTTTCTTTCATCCTTCTCACCTTCAAAGACCGAAAGGATCTCAAGAAGCATATCCTCCGCCTTTTCATTGGATATATCCCTCAGCGCGCCGACTATGGCTCTGGGGGTACCGTCGGAAGTGGTAAGTACCTTTCCGTCCATACGATACCACTTATATCCCTGACTCATACCACCCACGCCCCGAAGCCGCATGTCATATGACTTTATATCCCTGTCGTTTATCATGCGGGCCAGTTCGGCAGCATCTTTCTCATAGATATACGCTCCGCTGGCAACACTCTGTTTAAAGGAAGCGATCTCTATCCTGGACAGTTCCTTCGAACCGTCCTCCATCTTCATGTCATATATCATAAGGATATCGTTTTCCAGATCATACTGGAAAAGCATGGCCTTCATCTGGACCAGAGCCATCCTGTACCAGGTAAGCTCATCATCACTGTGAAAGCCTTCGGTCATATCGTCGATATTAACGATGCCGATCCTGGCATCATCATCCGAAGCCGTAACCTTGTTGGGGTCGGATAAAAAGATCTCCAGCTCTTTTTTGGGCATGGGCTTTGCATAAAGATAACCCTGGGCCCTGATACAGCCTATGGACTTGAGAAATTCAGCCTGGGTCTCGGTCTCCACGCCCTCCGCTATGACTATAAGATCCAGTCTCATGGCCATTTCAACCACGGACTTAAGGATATAGTTGGCCTTTACATTATGATCCATATTGTAAAGGAATTTAAGGTCCAGCTTGAGCACGTCCACCGGAACGTCCTTAAGGGTATTGAGGGAAGAATAACCGGAACCGAAATCGTCCATCAGGATAACGAAGCCGCTGGATTTGAGATCCATGACCATCCTGATCATCTGATCGGGATCATCCGTCACCGCCGACTCCGTGATCTCAAGCTGGATGAGATTCTGGGGTATATTGTATTTTTCCACCAGATTTACAAGGAAAGACGTAAGGTCCTTATTGTAAAGCTCTGCCCTGGATACATTTATGGATACGGGACATACGGTATAACCGTCATCTATCCACTGGCGAAGATCCTCGCAGACACACTCCCACACGTACTGGTCGAGAGCGGAGATAAATCCGTTCTTCTCAAATACAGGCACGAAAACGCCGGGAGAGATAAGTCCCTTTTCGGGATGTATCCACCTGACCAGAGCCTCCGAGCCTATGAGCTTTCCGGATTCCATATTAAATTTCGGCTGATAATATACGGTGAACTGACGGGTCTCAAGAGCCGTCTTCATCTCATTCAGGATCTCCTGCTCCTGAAGGATGCGCTTCCTGATCTTTTCGTCATAAACGGCGTAGTTCTTCTCGTAACTGCCCTTTATCTCAAGTATGGCAAGATTCGCACGGTCACACATGATGCTGACCTGGATGTTAGGGTCATGGACATGGTAAAAACCGCAGCGGTTGATTATCCTGACAGAGAGGGGATAATCCTCGAACCAGTCGTCAATAGTCGTCATGACCTTCTCGTAGATATCCGGTTCATTGGGAAGACAGATGGCGAAATTATCGGCTGTGAGCCTGGCTATGGTGCCGTAATCCCCAACAAAATCACGAAGGTGGTTGGCCATATAGACCAGAAGCTTATCACCCTCATAAGTGCCGAACAGATCGTTTACAAGTTTAAATTTGTCTATATTGATACAACAGATAACATACTCTTCTTCAGGATTACCCTGAATAAGAGCTGCCGTAGAACTATAGAATCCTCTTCTGTTATTTATACCGGTAAGTGCATCCTTTTGAAGTATATCCTGATACTTCTCATGCACACCTGAAGGCGCATTTCCTTTGGAGCCGCGGCCAGTAATGCCGTTTTGCATTTCCATAATTCCCCCCGCCGGCCTTTAAGCCGACATTTGTACAGTATGCATTAATTCCATTTCCACGCATACATGTGTATTTTACCAAAAATCAATCAATCCGTCTACTAAAATATGTAAAGTATTACTGATTCATTTTCAGCAGCTTGGCTGCCTGATCAGCGGAAATACATGCATCAAGTATTTCCTGGATATCACCGTCCATAACTTTATCAAGTTTATAGAGGGTGAGGTTGATCCTGTGATCGGTCACCCGCCCCTGGGGAAAATTATATGTCCTGATCTTTTCAGACCGGTCTCCCGTGCCTATCTGGCTTTTCCGAAGCTGGGCCTCATCATCATGTCGTTTTTGCTGCTCCAGATCATAAAGCTTTGATTTAAGCAGATTAAAAGCTTTTTCCTTATTCTGGATCTGGGATTTCTCAGTCTGTGAATAAATAACTATACCGGTGGGATAATGTGTCAATCTGACGGCGGAATCCGTGGTATTTACACACTGTCCTCCGTTACCCGAAGCCCTCATCACATCTATCCTTATATCCTTATCCTCGATCTTTATGTCGATATCCTCATCCACCTGGGGCATTACAGCCACTGAGATGGTGGAAGTGTGTATACGTCCTCCCGATTCGGTTTCCGGAACTCTCTGTACCCTGTGGACGCCGCTCTCATACTTCATGACGGAATATGCTCCGGCACCCTTTATCATAAACTGTACTTCCTTCATTCCTCCTATGCCGATCTCGTCTACGTTCAGAAGCTCGGTCTTCCAGTTACGTCCCTCGGCGTAATGCACGTACATACGATATATCTCCGCTGCAAAAAGTGCCGATTCATCACCGCCCGCGCCGGCACGTATCTCCACTATGACATCCTTATCATCATTCGGGTCCTTGGGCAGCAGCAGTATCTTCAGCTTTTCGGAAAGCTGCACATTTCTCTTTTTGGCATCGGAAAGCTCTTCCTTGAGCATGTCCCTCATTTCCTCATCATTCTCCGACTCAAGAAGCGAAAGGGAATCCTCTATATCCTGCTCGCTGCTCTTATATGCCCTGTATGCCTCAACTATGGGCTTAAGATCGTTTTCCTCCTTACTCAGCAGCCTGAAACGGTTGGGATCGGACGCTGTATCCGGCATGCCCAGAAGATTCAGGACTTCTTCATATCGGTGGAGCAGATCCTCCAGTTTGTCAAACATATCATTTTTCCTTTCGTGCGTACACTACCCGGTCGAGTCCCGACAGATCCTTTATCACCCTGATATCGGCAAAGTAATTCTGATCCAGTATATCTATCACATCTCCCGCCTGATCGAACCCGATCTCCATTATGAGCTTGCCTTCACTCTCCAGAAAAGGGTCACATCCCGTTATTATCCTGCGGTAAAAGTCCAGCCCGTCCTCGCCTCCGTCCAGAGCCATCCGGGGATCATGATCCCTCACTTCCGGCATGAGCAGGCCTATATCGGTGCTCCTTATATAAGGCGGATTGGCCAGGATCACATCAAACACACCCCCGATACTTTCAAACAGGTCGCTTTTCAAAAACGAAACCCTTCCGTTTATCCTGCTGGCCAGACGCTCATAATTCGTTTTGGCCACTTCCAGCGCCTTTTCGGAAATATCGCTTCCCACGCCGTCTATATTGTTTTTATAACACATTACGGAAAGAAGCACGCAGCCGCTGCCCGTACAAAGATCCAGTACCCTGTCGGAATCCGAAACTGCGATCAACGCCTCCTCCGCAAGTATCTCCGTATCCTGTCTGGGGATTAATACATCCCTGTTGACCGAAAAGTCTATGCCCATGAACTCCTGATGTCCGGTCAGATGCTGCAGCGGCACCCTCTGGACACGAAGCCTGATGAGATTTTCATATTCGTTCTCCTCATCGGCGCTGAGCGCTCTCTCACTGTTCGCATACAGATCATTATGACCGGTTTTGCATACATGCTCCAGAAGAAGACGTGCATTCAGGGCTTCTTCTGGAACACAGGCCACTTCCAGTCTGGTCTTCCCCCATTCATACGCCTTACGATAGTTCACCCTTTATCTCCTCCAAATAACTGCGCCAGTCAAAGACCTCTTCCACCGCCCTGATGGCCACCTCGGCCATTTTTTCATCCGGCTCTCTGGTGGTAAGCTTCTGTACCCAAAGACCCGGTTTGGAAAGAAGCTTTACCAAAGGGTTATCACTGCTGCCGGCCCACCTGATTATCTCATATGATATCCCGGCGATCACCGGTATCAGCACCAGGCGGATCACAAATCTCATAAGTCTGCTGTCAGTCTGGATAAACATGAACAGCACGATACTGACTATCAGTACAAATACCATAAAGCTGGTGCCGCATCTGGGATGAAGCCTGTCCGATCTCATGACATTTTCCACGTTCAGCTCCATACCGTTTTCCACACAGTTTATACATTTGTGTTCGGCCCCGTGATACATATATACCCGCTTTATATCATCCATCAGCGAGATGGCAGCCACATATCCCACAAATATGGCAAGCTTGATCAGGGCCTCAAAGACCAGGATCAGGGTATTAGACTTTACCACATTCCTCAAAAGTTCCGACAGGAAATACGGGAGGAACATAAAAAGTCCCAGCGACAGCACCAGGGAAAAGCACACGGTCAGGCCCATCATCAAAGGAGAGATACCCTTCTCCTCCTTCTTTTCCTCCTTCTTATCCCCGCCTTTTTCCTTTTCCTGTCCTTCTGTATTCTTCTCCTCTTCCTCTTCGAAAAACTCGGCAGACCATCCCAGAGTCTTCATCCCCAGGACAAGGGAATTGATCATGACAAAAGTGCCGCGTATAAAGGGCAGTGAAGTGATCTTTTCGGAAACCGGACTTTTATATGTACCGGTCATCACTTCGATCTCACCGTCGCTCTTTCTGACAGCCACGGAATATTTTTCCTTATTGCGCATCATGATACCTTCCATGACCGCCTGTCCGCCGATCCCGCTGTATCTCTTTTTTGACATATTTTAATTCCTTAAACATAGAAAGCCGTTGCCCCATAAAAGGCAACGGCATCCTTTAAGTTCCTGAAATAATACTATTCCTGCGTTACGCCATACTTCTTGTTGAACTTATCGATACGTCCGGCTACTCTGGCTGCCTTCTGCTGTCCGGTATAAAAAGGATGACACTTGGAGCAGATCTCCACATGGATATCTTCCTTTGTGGAACCGGTGGTAAAAGTATTACCGCAGTTACATGTAACCTTTGCCTGATAGTAATCAGGATGTATTCCTTCTTTCATCTCGAAACCTCCTGTGCGTCCTGCATAAGACGGTAAACCGGCCTATGCGGCTAAAGCACCTGCAATCCTTCGTACAACTGACGGTTTCCCTCGCTGCACTGTATGGGATTGAATTACAAACAACTGAAACATATTAGCATATATCAAGTCAGATATGCAAGCATTTTTTAAAAAATCGGAGATTTGTTTATCCTGTCCACAAATTCCCTGTTGTCCTTTGTGCGGACAAACATATTGAGGATCTGTTCCACGGCATCATCCGGCTTAAGGCCGTTAAGTCCCTTACGCAGGGCGTTCACGGCATCCTGCTCCTCCGGCGTCAGCAGCAGATCCTCTCTTCTGGTTCCGGATTTCGGGATATCGATGGCCGGGAAAACACGTTTCTCCTGAAGCTTACGGTTAAGGATCATTTCCATATTGCCCGTACCCTTAAACTCTTCATAGACCACATCGTCCATCTTTGATCCGGTCTCCACCAGGGCCGTGGCCAGAATGGTAAGGGAACCGCCCTCCCTCATGTTCCTGGCGGCACCGAAAAACCTTTTGGGCATATGAAGGGCCGCAGGATCCAGACCACCGGAGAGAGTACGTCCCGAAGGAGGAACCGTCAGGTTATAGGCTCTGGCCAGACGAGTGATGGAATCCAGAAGGATCATCACGTCGCGCCCGTGCTCAACCAGGCGTTTCGCCCTTTCGATCACCATTTCGGAAACCCTTTTATGATGCTCCGGCAGTTCGTCAAAGGTGGAATATATCACCTCCACATGCCTGCCTTCCACATTTTCCTTGATATCCGTAACTTCCTCCGGACGCTCATCTATCAGAAGGATGATCAGATACATGTCCGGGTAATTATGGGTAATGGACTTTGCCACATTCTTAAGCAGTGTGGTCTTTCCGGCTTTGGGAGGAGAAACGATCATGCCTCTCTGCCCTTTTCCCACCGGGCTCATCAGATCCATGATCCTCATGGCCACGCTGGACTGCCCCATTTCGAGACGAAGCCTTTCCTTGGGGAATACCGGAGTAAGATCCTCAAAATTCGGACGGCGCTGCGCTTCGGTGGGATGAAGTCCGTTAATGGTCTTCACATACAGAAGTGCGGAGAATTTTTCTCCCTGGGTCTTTACCCTGGTGTTACCCACCACTATATCTCCGGTCTTAAGATTAAACCTGCGTATCTGACTGGGTGCCACGTATACATCGGCCTCACCGGGAAGATAATTATCCGACCGTATAAAACCGTAACCGTCCGGAAGCACTTCCAGTATGCCGTTGGCGATTATTCCCGAATCAAGGGCTTCCTTATCCGCCGGCACCGAGTCATCCTTAGGCTCCTCCTCAGAACCTGACTCTGCGGAAGCAGAAGCCTTTTTAGCAGACGGTTCGGTCTTTGAAAAATCCCCGTCCGCCCTCTTTTCTTCTTCGTCTTTTTCGCACATAAGGTTGATTATCTCAGCCTTTTTCATGGTAGAGATACCCTTAAGGCCCCTTGCCTTGGCTATCTCCTTAAGGTCCATGAGCGAAAGCGACTCGTACTTTTCTCTCATATATGCCTCCCGTATATATATAATGACCGTCTCCAAACAATTTGCATTGGGAAAAATCCCGGAACCGGGACGAAATCATTATATAAATAAACTGGGGAAAAAACAAGTATTTTTTATCAGCCGGCGATGTGATCGATCACAGCTTTTGATACCACACCGACCAGTCTCTCATCAAAAATATCGGGAAGTATCTTTTCCTCGCAAAGCTCCTCATCCGTGATAAGCGAAGCGATGGCACAGGCTGCAGCCAGCTTCATTTCCTGGGTGATCTGTCCGGCCCTGCCCTCCAGAGCGCCTTTGAAGATACCGGGGAATGCCACCACATTGTTGACCTGGTTGGGGAAATCCGAACGTCCCGTACCTACCACTCTGGCGCCGGCTCTTTTTGCCGCATCGGGCAATATCTCGGGATCGGGATTTGACATGGCAAAGATGATGGGATCGGTATTCATGGACCTGACCATATCTTCCGTTACCACATTGGGAACCGAAACGCCGATAAATATATCCGAACCCTTCATGGCGTCTGCCAGGGTTCCCTTGAGGCCGCTGCGGTTTGTGACCGCTGCGATCTCCTTCTTTATCCAGTTGAGCTTCTCCCTGCCCTCGTAAACTATTCCGGTACTGTCGCACAGAATGATGTCGACGAAACCGTAATCCATGAGAAGCTTCGTAATGGCTATGCCGGCCGCACCGGCTCCGTTAACGATGACCCTGCACTCCTCTTTCTTTTTGCCCGTCAGTCTGAGAGCATTTATGACACCTGCAAGCACCACTATGGCAGTTCCGTGCTGGTCGTCATGGAACACGGGAATATTAAGCTTTTTCTTGAGGGCCTCTTCTATCTCAAAACATCTGGGAGCAGAGATATCCTCCAGATTTATCCCTCCGAAGGAGGGTGCAAGATAGGTGACCGCATTGATGATCTCATTACTGTCCTGGGTATCCAGACAGATGGGCACTGCGTTTACCCCTCCAAATTCTTTAAAAAGGGCACACTTTCCTTCCATGACAGGCATGGCAGCCAAAGGTCCTATGTTACCCAGACCGAGAACAGCGGATCCGTCGGAAACCACCGCCACGGTATTGGCCTTCATGGTATATTCATATGCTTTTTCGGGGTCCTTCGCAATGACACGGCAGGGCTCCGCAACTCCGGGAGTATAGGCCACCGCCAGATCCTCCCTGGTCTTAATGGGAGTTTTGGAGACCACGTTCAGCTTTCCGTTCCATTCCTTATGCGCCTCAAGGGCTTTCTGATTTATATCCATCTTTTTATCCTTTCATGTTTTGTTGCATCATGCTTGAAACCATCAGTAAACAAAAACCGCTGCGGACCAGGTAAGCCCGGCGCCGAAACCTGCCATCACAGTCTGCATCCCCCTCTGCAGGGTCCCGTTTCTGACCTGGATGTCAAGAAGGACAGGGACACAGGCCGCAGACATATTTCCGAATTCGGACATGATGAGGGGGAACAGTTCCATCGGTCTCTTCAGCCTCTTGGCCACGGATTCGATGATCCTTAAGTTGGCCTGATGCAAAAGGAAAACATCCACATCCTCGGCTTTGATCCCGGCCTTCATCATGGCGTCTTCTATAGCCCGGGGAACAGTCTTCACGGCAAATTTAAACACTTCCTGACCATCCATATGCGTATGATCAAGAGGTGCTTCATTTTTTATGAAAAGATTGTTCAGGGGTCTGTTATCGATGCACAGGGCATCCCCCTTCGTGCCGTCCGAACCGCTGGAGAAAGTGACGGTGGCATCCTTGTCATAATCCACTATGCATGCGCCCGCACCGTCTCCGAAGAGGACGCAGGTGCCGCGGTCGGTCCAGTCCGTCATCTTTGAAAGAACCTCTGCCCCCACCAGAAGAGCCCTCTTTGCCCCTCCTGTGGCAAAGAAACCGTTTGCGATCTGAAGCGCAAACAGGAAACCGCTGCATGCGGCATTGATGTCAAAAGCTACGGCATTCTTTGCCCCGATGGCTGCCTGCAGCTCACAGGCTGCGCTGGGGATGATCCTGTCCGGGGAGAGGGTTCCCACTATGATCAGATCTATGGAATCGGCTGTCACTCCGGCCATTTCCATAGCCTTTTCTGAAGCCTGAGCCGAAAGCTGATTAAGGGTCTCCCCCACTGAAATATATCTGTTCTTTATTCCGGTCCTCTGACTGATCCATTCGTCGGAGGTATCCACAAATTTTGCTATCTCGTCATTTGAAACCGCTCTTTGAGGTACAGACCTTCCGGTTCCTATTATCCTAAATCCCATTACTATCCTCTTAATGATTTATTGAACGACACCACTGTCCGTAGATCAGAAATTGCGGAATCTGTCATATCTCTGTTCGGCTATGTCAGCTCCCTTTTTATTGTTGAAGCCCTGAACAAAGTCGATCAGGTTGTCTCTGATATACATGGAAATGGCCATGGCAGTCTGAGTATCCGCACCGCCATACTCGGGGATGATATCTTCTATTATCCCCAGCTTCTTAAGCTCCTGCGCCGTGATCTTCATCACATCGGAAGCTTCCTCCGCCCTGGACGAATCCTTCCAGAGGATCGAAGCGAAGCCCTCGGGAGAAAGAACCGAATATGTGGCGTTTTCAAGCATCCATACTTCATTTGCCACGCCCAGAGCCAGAGCTCCTCCCGAACCGCCTTCACCGAAAAATACGGAAAGGACCGGTACTCTTAAGGCGGACATCTCATAGAGATTGCGGGCGATAGCCTCACCCTGTCCGTGCTCTTCCGCTTCCTTGCCGGGATAAGCCCCTGAAGTGTTTACAAAACAGATGATGGGTTTGTTGAATTTCTCCGCCATCTTCATGACACGCATGGCCTTCCGGTATCCTTCCGGGCCTGCCATACCAAAGTTATGGATCTGACATTCCTTTACGTCATTGCCCTTCTCTATGCCCACAGCGAAAAAGGTCTGTCCGGCAAGAGTACCGACACCGGCTACGACAGCCTTGTCATCTTTGCACTGTCTGTCACCGTGAAGTTCATAAAAATCACCCAGGATATTGTTTATGAGAGTGGTACAGGTGGGCCTGTCTATGCTTCTGGCCTCCCTTACCTTATCCCATGCGCTCTTGGGCATCCCCGTAGCCATCCGCTCCTTCAGGATCTCGGAGGGAAGATATCTGTCGGGAATATGATCAAAGTGGGTTTTAAAGACGTTTCTGTCACCGCCTGCGTCCGCATTCCGGCAGGTGCCGAGAAGGAAGGCAAGGGTGCTCTTCAGTTTATGTCTGGTGACAATGGCGTCAACAAAACCGTGTTCCAATTGAAATTCCGAACGCTGGAAACCGGCCGGAAGCTTTTCACCTATGGTCTGCTCGATCACCCTGGGACCGGCAAAACCGATCAGAGCGCCGGGCTCTGCAAGGATCACGTCCCCCAGCATGGCAAAGCTGGCAGTCACGCCTCCGGTGGTAGGGTCGGTAAGCACCGAAATATATAAAAGACCTGCATCCGAATGGGCCTTAAGGGCGGCGGAGGTCTTGGCCATCTGCATCAGGGACACTATGCCCTCCTGCATCCTGGCTCCTCCGGAGCAGCAGAAAAGTATGACCGGAAGCCTCAGATCAGTGGCTCTTTCCACGGCACGGGTGATCCTCTCACCGTAAACAGAGCCCATACTTCCCATAAGGAATCTGGAATCACAGATGCCTATCACGCAGTCGTTGCCGCCTACCTTTGCACGGCCCACGGTAACGCCCTCGCTTAAGCCCGTCTTTTCCCTTACGGCCGTGATCTTGTCATTATAACCCGGAAACTCCAAGGGATCCGTCTCTTCAATGTCCGTACACCACTCTTCGAAGGTACCTGCATCCGTGACCATCTTAAGCCTGTTGTTGGTACGCACCCTGAAATAACCGTTACATTTGGGACATACATACAGATTGGCCTTTGCCTCTTTTCTGCTGACCATGTTCTTACAGGAAGGACACTCTATCAGATCATCGGCCACATCAGCCTCCGGAGCGCGCCTTTTGTTTATGGCCTCCATCCCGCGGCCGGCCAGGCTCTTTATTCTGTTTATCCCGTCATTTATGGTTTCTTTGTTTATTTTTTCGTTGATCCTGTTTTTTTGTTCGTTTATAAAATCCATAGTATTAATTCTCCCACAAACCGCCCCGGCCAAAGCCGGCGGGTCATGAAACGGCGCAGGTTATCTCACAGACCGCCGCCACTTCC
>JAEEZH010000085.1 GCA_016288495.1 Lachnospiraceae bacterium | reverse complement strand
TCTTCCCAGGAGATTGGAATTATTCTTAAAAGAGCCTCCGGACATGGAACCACCCGGATTCACAGCCTCGCCGGTGAGCGTAACACATCGGAGCGTGAATCTGAACTTCCTGGCCATGGCCATGGCATTGTCAATATTATCAACCACAATATAATTATGAAGAAGATGGCTTGCGATATTCTTATATTTTTTATCAGTCTCCACAAGGGTATCCGCAAGTCCGATGGCTCCCTTTTCCTTAAGGGCGTCGGGCGCGTTGAATTCCCTCTCCGTCACCGAAGTGAGGGGCAGGAAGGTTGCTCTTCCCAGCTTATTCTCGCGAAGGAACCGTATCATTTCCTTCGCTGTTACCTCGTCGTCCGTCACTATATTCTGGATATTTCCGCCCAGGGCAGTCTCTATGGCAGTCTCATATTTCTTCTCAACCTTCAGGATATCCGCCACAACACCCCTGACTTTTTTGTTCTTCTGCTCCATCACGCGTCTGGTGGCGCTGCCGTAACCCTCATAGCGTTCGGCCATGTTTCGGGCAGCCTCCAGCCTTGAGTTTATCTCATGATATTTTTTCTGCGCCTGTGCCTTTTCGTCTTCCTTTTTATGGATATCGCCGCTTATCTGCTCAATGAGACGTTCGTTCTCGGAAAGCTCCTTATCCATATCGGCAAGCTGTCCGCAGATTTCCCTGAATTCCTTTTCCACAACAGCCCTGTTCTGGCCAATCTCTTCCTCTTCGCTCTTTGCCTGTATTATTCTGGAATTGAGCTGCGCCTTCCGTATGTTTATCTGCTCGATGGAAGCATCATATTTTGAAAGACGGGAGCTGATCTCGTTTCTTGAACTCACTCCGTCGATCAGGGAATTGTTCAGCTTATCCACATTCTGTGAGATATGGGTAATGGAGTCTGCGAGGGCCTTTGCACTTTCCTTTGCATTATCACGGTCCTCAACAGCACGCTGCGCACTCTCGTCGATCTCCTTCTTTTTCTTTTTTACCGCGGAAAGCTCCTTCTCCTTTTCCTCTATCTGCTCCTTCAGGGTCACATTCCGCGCTTCAAAATGCTCCCTGGATCTGTTTGCTGAATTTATCTGCTCTTCCAGGACCGCTATCTCTCCCTCATTCTTCTGCCTCTCAACCTGGGATTCATTTATGACCTTGCTCTTCTCATCCAGGATCCGGTCATATTCTTTAAGCTCATCTTCCATCCTGGAATAGTCATCCTTCACGGTCACAAATTTTTCCTCGGTCTCCTTAAGGTCGTCCTGAACGATCTTTGCCCGGCCCGTCATTTCCTCCAGCTGTGTCGTAAGTCTTTCCGACTCCAGCAAAAAAACATTAGCGTCAAGTCTCTTGAGTTCTTCCCTTTTCTTCAGAAATATCTTTGCCTTTTCAGCCTGTGTCTCAAGAGGTCCAACCTGCTTTTCCAGCTCGGAAATGATGTCGCTCACGCGGGTAAAATTGTTCTCTTCCTCCGAGAGCTTCTTTAAAGCCATGGACTTTCTGCGCTTGAATTTAACAATGCCCGCGGCCTCGTCAAAAAGCTCCCTGCGGTCCTCGGGCTTCCCGGAAAGTATCCTCTCTATCTGCCCCTGTCCTATGATGGAATAGCCTTCCTTACCTATACCTGTATCGTAAAAAAGCTCGTTAATGTCTTTCAGCCTGCAGGGCGTTCCATTGATCAGGTACTCGCTCTCACCGGACCTGTACACCTTCCTGGTGACGGTCACCTCCTCAAAATCTGAGGAAAGCTGATGATCAGCATTGTCAAGGGTGATGGCGACACTCGCATAGCCCATGGGCTTTCTGTTCTGTGTCCCTGCAAAGATGACGTCCTGCATGGAGGCGCCGCGGAGCTGTCTCGCGCTCTGCTCGCCCAGCACCCAGCGCACCGCGTCAGCCACGTTTGACTTACCCGATCCGTTGGGTCCCACTATGCCGGTGATCCCGTTATGAAACTGAAAATCTATTTTATTGGCAAAGGATTTAAATCCGTTAACTTCTATGCTTTTAAGATACATTACTGCTCCTTAAGTTCCAATAGCTTATCGTAGGCGAGCTGCTGCTGAGCCGCTTTCTTTGACTTTCCGGAAGCTGTGCCCGCACTCTGTCCATCGATCAGAAGCTCTTCAACGAAAACCCTCTCATTGGCAGGACCCGACTCGCTCACAGTCCTGTAGGATATCTTTTTTTTCTGCTTCTGCATCACTTCCTGGAGAATGGTCTTCGCGTCTACAAACAGCGCCTTATGCTCCCAGTCATCCAGAAGGAACCTGTGTATGTATTCTCCCGCAGCACTGTATCCACCATCAAGGTACAAGGCTCCGGCGATGGCCTCGAAAACATCGCAGAGTATGCTGTCCTTTTCCCTTCCGCCGGTGGCGTCCTCACCCTTGCCGAGCATTAAAAAAGAGGGCAGATCCAACACCCTCGCACAGGAAGCAAGCGTCGGTTCGCAGACTAGCGCCGCCCTGGTCCTGGTCATCTCCCCTTCTCTCTTCTGCGGATAGTTGTTATATAAAAATTCAGAGACCGTGAGCTCTAAAACCGCATCTCCCAAAAACTCAAGCCTCTCATAATTTTCCGTTTTATTTATTTTTCTCTCATTTGCGCAGGAAGAATGGGTGAGGGCCCTTTGGAGCAGTTCCCTGTCCTTAAATGTATATCCCAGCACCTTCTCAAGCTGCGCCATATCCTTATTTTGCATTTTTGATCAGTGTAAGCGCATCCGAAACCGTCTTGATCTTTTCAACTTCGGACGCATCTATTTCTATGCCGAACTCTTCCTCTATAGCCATGATGATCTGAAATATATCCAGCGAATCCGCACCCAGATCATCGACAAATGTGGTCTCCGGGGATATCTCGGACGCATGGACATTCAGTATTTCAACTATTACATTCTGCAGCTTTTCAAATTCCATATCACCTGTGCTCCGTATCAAAACCCAATAGATATGACATTATATCACAATTTCCGAAGTTCGGTCAACAATCCCGGTTTTCAGTTTTCATTTTCATTGCTAAAAAAAAACACCTGTGCAGTTGCAACGGTATGATCACAGCATTGCAACCGCACAGGCGGATCATTATTTAAAATCTCTTATTGCCTTAAGGGCCGGATTTACATTCCCATCGTAATCAAAAAGCGCCTGATTTGCCCATTCATTTCCGCAGGGTCCCGGATCGTTATCCATATATTTAAGGGACGCCGGTGTGGCCCATCCCGATCCCGGCACCGGGATCCATGCCGGCTCCCACCAGAAAAAGCCCTTGCCCCGGCCCTCCGCCACATTCTTAAGACGGTTAAGGAAATCCAGTATAAAGAGTCTCTGCCCCTCCTTTGTCATGGGATAATCGGCTCTCTGCGCCACTTCTTCCCTTGTGGCATAGCCCTTTCTTTCCTCCGGCGAAAGCTTCTCATAGGAGGCGTAATCCTCCATGGTAAAGCCCATGGACACCTCCGCCACATAGATATCCTTATGATATCTGACGGCAATATCGTTCATATTGTCCTCAAGCTGGTTCAGACTCCCGTGCCAGAAGGGATAATAAGACATTCCGATGACATCAAAATCCTCTCCGAACCGCATATAATTGTCAAACCATCTCCGATAGAGCTCATTATTGCCGCCGTTATCCAGATGTATCATCACGGGGAGCAGCTCATTCACATCCCGGCAGGCTCTTATCCCCGCGCTGATAAACCTTGCGCAGTTCTCATACTCCGGCAGCCGTCCCTCGGGCCAAAGAAGACCTCCCGTCACCTCATTTCCCACCTGGACCATGCGGATCCGGACTCCGGCGGCGATCATGCTCTCCAGGCTTTTCTTTGTAAAATCATAGACTGCCTTTTCCAGCTCATGAACGCCGTAATCCCTCCAGGCTTTTGGCTTATACTGCTTTCCCGGATCCACCCAGAAATCCGAATAATGGAAATTCAGCAGCACTCCCATGCCCGCATCGGTCACCTTTTTCCCTATGTAGATATCCGTCTCCAGATCATTGCCTCCGGCTCCGTAGCTTTCTCCCTCCTTAGAAAAGGGATCGTTCCAGAGCTTCAGGCGTATGGTATCCACATCATGCTCCTTCATGATGGTGAGGACATCCTTCTCCACACCCTCATCAAAATATCTGGCGCCGCATCTCTCCAGCTCCGCCAGAGTGGACATATCCATTCCTTTTATAAAACCTTTATGTGACATGAGCTTATTCCCTCAACCCCTGCATCCAACGCCTGCGGTCCAAAAGTGCGGCCGCAAAACACGCCTCAGTACCGCATCTTTCACTGATCAAAATCGAACCTGTCGAACCGCTTCATCATATCTCCGTAGCGCTCTCTCACCTTTTCGTTCCACAAAAGCACCTTTTCTTCATCCCCGCGGAACTGACAGCGTATACAGGAATACACACCCGTATCCTTATCATAAAACATATCTATATCAAGATCCCTCATAAAACAGGACGGGCATCTGTAATTCAGTCTGCCCTTTCTAAGCTGAGCCATGTGGCAAATACCTCCTTTTCTCTGATCTGCTTCTTATAGCCCAGTTTAAACATGGGCGAAAACGCATAGCCTTCCTCAATATAGCCTTCAGCGGACTCTGAGGGTGTCATGGAAACCTTCGTGCATATGGCAGGTATCACTGCACTTACCTCAGCCGCCTTATCCTTTCTGATAGCGCGGCATTTATACTCATATTCAAGATTTTCT
>JAEEZH010000084.1 GCA_016288495.1 Lachnospiraceae bacterium | reverse complement strand
GCTATTACGGGATGCCCTACGTGCGCAGAAAAGAAGACGCTCCCACAGTACCCACGGACAAGGCCGGTTATGACGCCCTGTACGACAGCATATACGAAAATGTCATCGCCAAAAACGGAGGGTTCGAGGGCAGCTACGCCCGGGATTCCTACCGTGTCAGCGTAACATCCGATGCCCCCGGCTGCGAAGCCGTTATCGCCATCCCCTACAACAGGGACTTTAAGATCTTCCTTGATAAGGAACCGGTGACAGCATCTTTGGCCGACGGCATATACACTGCGATAGACCTGCCCGATCCCGGTCAGCATGAGATCGAGATGATCTACACCGGCGCACCCTTCAAGGCAGGTGTAACGGCCATGGTGGTCACTTTATTAATACTTATGACACTCTACGGATTTTACAGGATTAAAAATAAAAAATGAGTTACATATCTGCATATTTCATAATATTCGTCTTTATAATGATGGTCCTGTACTATCTTTTCCCCCTGAAGCTGAGATACCTGGTGCTGCTGGCCGGCAGCCTTCTGTTCTACAGTCTCAGCGGACTGCGGGGATTTATTTTCGTATCCCTGAGCTTTATCGCAGCATACATATCTGCGATCCTTATGGACAGGGTATATGAAAAGGGTGAAGGCGATGGGGCAAAACTCAAAAACAAAGCCCGCCTCTTCTTTTTCCCTGCCATAGCCGTAATACTGGGACTTTTAGTCTATACCAAATGCATCAGATCCATGCCCCTCGGCATATCCTATTACAGCTTCAGCGTGATGGGATATCTGGCAGACGTACTGTGGCGAAAGGACAGGGCCGAAAGAAATCCCCTTAAGCTGCTTCTGTACATGCTGTACTTCCCCCATATAGTGGAAGGTCCCATCCCCAGGCATTCGACCCTTGGCGGCAGACTTTCCGAGGGACACGCCTTCGACTACAGGAATATCTGCTTCGGCCTGCAGCGCGCCCTCTGGGGCTTTTTCAAAAAACTGATGATAGCTGACAGATGCAGTGTTCTGGTGGGAAGCATTTTCTCGGCCGACAGCAGCTGCAGCGGCGTTATGATCCCCTTAGGAGTGATACTTTCCGCCCTCATGATCTATACCGATTTTTCCGGTTGCATGGACATAGCCCTGGGCGTCAGCCAGTGCTTCGGCGTTACCTTGAGCGAAAACTTTAAGCGCCCTTTCTTTTCCACAAACGTCGCCCAGTTCTGGAGGCGCTGGCATATCACGCTGGGAGCCTGGTTCAAGGACTATATATGCATGCCCGTCACCATCAGTGCACCGGTCAAAAAGTTTTCGAAAGTCATCAGGAAAAAATACGGTTCGGCTGCAGGGCGCAACGCCACCACCACCGTAGCCCTGATCATCACCTGGATCTGCACCGGATTATGGCACGGCAGCGGAATGGGTTATCTGCTCTGGGGCTGCTACTGGGGTTTTCTGCTGACTGTCACCACCATCTTCGAAAAACAGCTCATATCCTTAAGATCGGCACTGAAGATCGACGCAGACGCTCCCTGGTACAGATACCTTTGCATGGTCCGCACCTTCCTGTTTTTCTGCGGCGGCAGGTTCATAACCACCGCCGGAGGCATCGGTGGAATGATAGCCCTGATAAAAAAGGCCTTCTCCGTATTCAACCTCTGGGTATTCTTTGACGGAAGCATCTACGAGCTGGGACTTGAAAGACACGATATAAACGCACTGCTGATAGGTACGGCCGTTCTCATCATCGTCAGCACCCTGCAGGAAAAAAACGCAGCCGATGGCAAAGGCGGTATCCGCATGAGTCTGGCCTCCTGTCCCCTTTTACTCCGATGGGCCGTCTACCTGACAGCAGTCTTCACCGTCCTCATCTTCGGCTATTACGGCGCGGGCTTTGATGCATCCAACTTTTTGTATATGAAGTTTTAAAACATGACTACACTGAAAAACAACATTAAAAATATAATAAAAATTCTTGTATTCATCGCCATTTTTGTCCTGCTCTACAACAGAGTGGAATTCATACTGGAGGAGAGGACCAGCAGCGATAAATACAGACGTTTCTTTCAGGAAAAGCAGGATTTCCAGGTACTTTTCATGGGCAACTCCCACGTGACAAACGGGATATATCCCATGGACCTGTACAAGGATCAGGGCTTTGCCTCCTACAACTTCGGAGGCCACGCCAATACCATTCCCACCACGTACTGGATCACCAAAAACGCCCTGGACTACAAGACCCCCGAGCTGATAGTACTGGACCTTCGGCTCATCGGCTCCGAAAAAAGGCACAGCGACGAGGTCAGATATCTGCACGTCTCCCTGGACTGTTTCCCCATGAGCAGGACCAAGCTCAACTCCATAAACGACCTGCTGACAAAAGAGGAAAAGCCCGAATTTCTCTGGAAGATGTGGATATATCACAACCGCTGGAATGAGCTGGACGAAAAGGATTTTACCGGCGAAAAGAAAACGGAGATGGGCGCTGAATACAGGGTGAACATCAGCAAAAAAGCGGTAAAGAATGAAGACTATGATCGGGATCTGTTTTTGCCGGAGAGCACTTTGGGGACGGAATATCTCGAAAAACTGACAAAGGAATGTAAAGAAAAAGGGATACAGCTTCTGTTCATCTACATGCCCATCAGCATCGAAGATGAGGACGTGCCGGAGATAAACAGCGCTCCCCTGATCGCTTCCGGACTGGGGATAAACTATATTGACTTTAACGAACTGGATATTGTAGACTATTCCACAGATTTCTATGATAACAACGGCCATCTGAATCCTTCCGGCGCCAGAAAGGTGACGGAATACCTGGGTAACTATATTACCGAAAATTATGACATTACGAAGGTGCGGGGTGAACAGTCCTATTCCGACTGGGAGGTCGCCCTTCAGGATTATGACCGGATGAAGCTTGCGGCCCTCAATGACGAAGAAGACCTTGACAATTTCCTCATGCTTCTTCATGATAAGGATTATGAAGCGGAGGTCATACTCTACGACGAAGATCTGCTCAAAAGTGACCGGACTGTAAGACTGCTGAAAAACGCCGGTGTATATGATTCGATCCACCCGGCGGATGAGGAAGAACTCAGATCTGCCCGTGATTATTCCGGCGAAGATGTGAAAATAGGGATCAAAGTTAAAGACAGCGCCACAAAAACCGTGGTATGTGAAAGAGTATTTTAAGGAACTGTAAAAGCCAAGAAAGGAGACACAATGGACGAATTACTGAGAATACTGAGCGAGATCAAGGAAGGCGTGGATTTTGAGACGGAAGATGCCCTGGTAGACGACGAGATCATCGATTCACTGGATCTGACTGCCATTATCTCTGAGCTGGAAGATGCCTTCGACATAGAGATAGGTATGGAAGAAGTCACCCCCGAAAACTTCAACAGTGCCGAAGCCATGTGGGATATGATCGAAAGGCTGAGCAAATGAAAGCAACCACACTTATAGAGGTACTTTTATCCCATGCCGAAAATTCAGGGGACAGACTGTGCGTGGCCGATGACACAAGCAGCTATACCTACAAAGAACTTCTTGATACCGCCCTTCGCGCCGGAACCCTTTTAAAAAAGCACTGCCCCAAAGAGGGTGAAAGGGTGCTGGTAGAGTGCAGTCAGGATGCCGGCTTCATAGTATGTGAGGCCGCCATCAGTATGGCAGGCCTTATCTTTGTACCGGTAGAGCACGGAGCCGCTCCCGATACCGTCAGCCTGGTGGAAAAAGAAACAGGGGCTGCGCTTTTTGTCTATGACGACACAAAGAGCTCCAAAAACAGAAAAGAATACAAGACCGACTGTCCGGCTCTGGCTCTCTCAGAGCTTTTGCAGACTGATTCAGAGCCTCTTGACGGTCCCTCCGGACGATCACTTGACGGCAGTGCCGTATCACAGATCCTTTTCAGCACGGGGACCACAGGGAAGTCAAAGGGTATCGAGCTGACCTTTTCCGCGAATCTGGCCCTGGGCGAAAACGTCATGTGCGGCGTGGAGATGAAGGAAGGCAATACCGAGCTTCTGCCTCTTCCCCTGAGCCATTCACACGCCCTTCGCTGTTTTTACGCGAACCTGCTGAAGGGCTGCTCCGTAGTGATCACCGACGGCGTCACAAAAGTAAAGCACATATTCGAGCTGCTGGATAAATGGAATATTACCTCACTGGATCTTTCCCCCAGTGCATCCATGGTCCTTTTGAAGCTTTCCAAGGGTGCCCTTGGACGCTATGACGAGAAACTGGATTACATTCAGATCGGTACCGCACCTCTGCCCGAGGAGACCAAGCTGCGCCTGATGGAGCTTCTTCCTTCCGTAAGGCTTTACAATTTCTACGGCTCCACCGAATCCGGCAGATCCTGCGTGCTGAATTTTGCCAGGATCAACAAGCCCTGCTGCATCGGCATACCTGCTGTCAACGCACAGTTCATGGTCACCGATTTTGACAGGAATCCCATTAAATCAGGCCCTGACAACATAGGCCTTCTGGCCAGCCGCGGTCCCATGAACATGAAGGGCTACTGGCTTCAGGAGCAGCTCACCAGGGAGACCCTCAGAGACGGTTACGTATTCACAAACGATCTGGGATATATAGACGATGAGGGCTATGTATATGTCCTCGGACGAAAAGATGATGTCATAAATTATAAGGGGATAAATATTTCACCCGATGAGATAGAAGCCGTGGCAGTGGGATATAAAGATGTGGAAGACTGCGCCTGCGTGCCCGTGGAGGATGAGACCTCCGGACAATATCCCAAGCTCTTCGTCCGGGTAAAGAAAGGCCATACCCTGGACAGAAAGGATCTGTTGGATTATCTGTCGGCACACGTGGATGCCAACAAGGTTCCCCGGGAGATCGAAGAGATCGACCTGATCCCCCGCACTTCAAACGGCAAACTGCTGAGAAGGGAACTCAGAACTCGTACCCCTTGAGGATGACCACTTTTTTGCGCGTCACCTCATCAAAGGTGGACATGACGCCTTCTGTGCCCAGACCGCTCATTTTTATGCCGCCGAAGGGCATCTCAAAGGAGCGGAGATTTGAGGCACCGTTTATGATCACGTTCCCCGTCATCAGCTTTGATATCATGCTCATTATACGCCTGTGATCCTCTGAAAAGATACATCCGGACAAGCCGTAAACCGAGTTATTGGCTATACGGAGCGCTTCTTCCTGTGTGGAGAACCGGATGATGGGGATCACGGGTCCGAAGACTTCCATATCTCTTGCTATATCCATATCAGCAGTTACATCTTTCAGTATGACAGGTTCATAAAAAGCACCTTCTCTCCTGCCTCCTATGGCCAGAGATGCTCCCGCAGCGATGGTGTCTTCCACCTGTTTTTCCACCTGTTTTGCAGCCGCCTCATCGATAAGACAGCCTATCCGTGTAGTCTCGTCCATGGGATCTCCCATCTTAAGGGAAGAGACAAACTCCACAGCTTTTTTTGTAAATTCATCCGCTACCGATTCATGAACGATGAACCGCTTGCTGGCGCAGCATATCTGACCTGCGTTCACAAGCCTTCCCACAAACAGTTCACTCACCGCCAGGTCAATATCCGCATCCTCCATAACGATAAAAGGATCGTTCCCCCCCAGCTCAAGCGCCAGTCGTTTAAGAGAAGGGGCGGCGCACTGCGCTGTTCTGACTCCCGTCGCACTGCTGCCCGTAAGGGAGATGAGGCTGACTCTGGGATCTTTTACTGCAGCCTCCTTTACCGCTCCCGGCGCACAGACACAGGAGATCACTCCATCGGGTATCCCCGCTTCCACCAGAAGCCGCGTCAATGACAGCACCGTAAGGGGATTTGAAGAAGGCGGCAGGACAAGCACACAGTTCCCCATCAACAACGCAGGTATGGTCTTCTGACAGAACAGATTTGAAGGGAAATTAAAAGGTATGATACAGGCCACCACTCCCAGGGGTTCCCGCTTTACTATCTGAAGGTGTCTTTCGTAGTTTTTCTCGGTTCCCGGAGGGATAATGGTGTCATACAGATGCTTTGCCTTTTCTATAAAGCCCGGCACGCTGATAAAGATATTATCGATCTCGGCATAAGCCTGGGTGATGGGTTTTCCGTTATCCCTGCAAAGCTGACGCGCCAGCTCATCCCTGTCTCTTTTTACCAGCGACACAAATCTGTACAGTATCTCGGCTCTCTCATAGACAGGGCGTCTGCTCCACTCACAGAAAGCCTCACAGGCACCTGTGACGGCCGCATCGATATCCCTTTCATCCCCCACGGGGACCCGGTCTATGATCTCGCCGGTGGCAGGGGCGTGGATATCAGTATATTTTCCGGTTATCGGATCGCAGTCTTTACCGTTGATGATCATTTTCATGTTTTGATTCTCCTATAGGATCCGCTTTAATACTATGCCGGATCTGTCAAGATTCTTCGTCACTACGTTCCTCAGAATGACAGCAGGTTACGCTATAGTCTCGCGCATACAGTTGATGAATTCCTTTATCACAAGGGGCGTATACTCCACATCCCCGTAAGCCACCCGCATTTCACCGGTCATCATTTCATCATCCACCGTATAGAAGCACACTCCCTTATCCTCACCCAGCTGCTCCAGCGTGCGGTCAAACATAAGGCAGATGCCCGCCCCCGCCCTGGTGAGGGAATAGGCTGTCATAGCCTGATCGGTATGTATAAAGCTCTGTGGCGACACTGCATATTTTCTGAACAGGGAACGCATGACGCCGCCCATCAGCTGGGATTCATCCAGCAGTATGAAGGGATAATCCTCCAGCAACCTTAGATCAAAGCCGGCCTTTTTAAGATTCACCGAAGGGAATTCGCTGATCTTCACAGCGTGCTTTTTCAGATCCCTGTTGATCTCATATTCCGCCGGCACGCAGATATAGAGCCTGGTGGAAAACAGAGGCTCGTATATGATGCCCTGGCTGTTTTTTCCCGGACTGGTGATAAAAAGATCCAGCTCACCCTTTGACACCATGGCGGTGAGTACCGGAGCGCTGGCATTCACTATCCTGATGTTTATCCCCGGATACTTTTTGGCAAAACGCTTCACCACTCCGGGAATAAAGCACTGGGTGTAAAGATGGGTGCCTCCCACCCGAAGCTCACCGGTCTTTAGGCTTTTCGTATCGGAAATATACTGCCTAAAGCTTTTTTCCAGCTGCTGCTGTCTCTGGGTATACTCCAGATACCTGCGTCCGTCCTCAGTCAGGGTCACCGGCCGGTGCTTTTTATCAAAAATGGTGATCCCGTAATCATCCTCTATCTTTTTCAGCCTGGCGCTGAGGGCAGGCTGGGATATGTTTAAGGATCTGGCAGCATTGGAGATACCGCCCTCATCCAATATTATCTTTACATAGTTTATAGAATCCTGTTCCATACTCACTCCTTAAAAAACTAAAACGAAAGTTCCGTCCTGTTTATCAGATCCAGCTGCAAGGGCCGGCTCAGCTCCACGAAATAGGCGCTGTAGCCTGCCACTCTCACCAGCATATCCCTGTAATCCTCAGGTTTTTCCATGGCTGCACGCATCATGGCAGAACTCATTATATTAAACTGGCAGTGCAGGGCGCCGCCGGTAAAATATGCATCCACAAAATCGATGAGGTTATCCCTCCCCCTGTCCTTTGCCACACATTCGGGCGTAAATTTAAGGTTGAGCAAAGTGCCGTTGGTGGCCAGGGTATGATCCACCTTGTTCACGGAATTCACCAGCGCGGTGGGACCGTTCACATCATGGGAAGAAGCCGCGGTATGGACCGGTCCCATGTTGTCGGACACGGGCTCGCCGCTCTTTCTCCCGTCGGGGGAAGCTGTGGTGACGGCACCCATCCCCACGTTTGCATTTACGGAATAAACTCCGGGACAGAAACAGCCGCCCCTCACATTTTTTTCATCCGATACCAGATTACAGTAAAGTTCAAAGACCCTTTTATAAAAAGCATCCGCCACATCGTCATCATTGCCGAAATGATGCACGCCCTCACTGTTTACAAGAGCATACAGATAATCCCCGCCCTCCCAGTTTTTCCTGACTGTTTTGAGCAGTTCCCCGGCAGTACATCTTTTTTCATCATACACCAGCTGGGCGATGGATGAAAGGCTGTCCGCACAGGTGGCGATGCCGCAGCCCTGGGGCCCCGAGAAATTATATTTCGCGCCGCCCTCCACCAGGTCCTTCCCGTTGGTCATGCAGTCCTCAAACATGGCCGAAGCAAAGGGCACGGGCTTTAGATCCCTGTGTACCCCGTCTATTATATTTACCGCCCTGCACATTGCGGATATGTTTTTTTGAAGCTCGTTTTCAAACAGAGAGAAAACCTCTTCCATATCGGTACAATCCTCGAGAGTTTTCTCTTTTGCATCCGCTTCGCAAAAACCGAGGGCTTCATTCAATATCTTCGTAAGGTTCATATAGGCTGCATCGTGCAGGCCGTATTCCCGTCCGGGAAGGTCGGGCTCCACACAGCCTACCACGGCGTAATCCCTGGCCTCCGCAAGGGACATTCCCTTCTTTTGCATCAGCTCTATGGCCGGGCTGTCATTATAAAGCTTCGGATGTCCGAAGCCCGCCCTTATGCACTCTGTGGCCTTAAGCTTCAGCTCCCGGGGAGTATCCTTATGCATCCTGACACAGACCCAGGGGTTCATCAGTCTCGTATGAGCGGAAGCTTCCAGCATCATAAAAGTAAGGTCATTAGTGGCGTCTTTTCCGTCCCGGTCCACGCCTCCTATGGTGAGGCTCTCTCCGCCCCAGCCTCTGCCGTTCCTGACTTTTACAGTCTTTCTGTCCTTGAGCTTGGAAGGATTCCCCATCCTAATATAGGCGCACTCCAGAAGTTCCTGGGCAAAAGCCCTGGTGATCACGCCCTCATCCACATCCCTGCGGTAATAGGGATAAAGCCACTGGTCCATGCGCCCGTAGGACACGGAATGGCCGTTCGACTCTATCTGGGCTATGGTGGTGGCAAAATGCCAGAGCTGCAGGGCCTGCCAGAAACTTTCGGCCGGTCCCTTTGCTATCTGAAAGCAGCCCGAAGCCATGGTTTCAAGCTCGCCTCTTCTTACATCATCCTCACAGTTTTTTGCCTCAAGTTCCAAAAGCTTAGCATAGCGGATCACATATCCGGAAGCTGCGTCAAGCTCTGTTATCATCGCTTCATAGAATTCCCTTTTATGGGAATCTTCAGGGTCCGCAGCCAAAAGCGCTGCGCCGGCTTTTTCCCTGAGTCCTCCGAAACCCTCCTTAAGGAGCATGGCATAATCCATACAGTAATGGCCGATACCGCCATAGTGATACAGATTGGTCATGAAAAGCTGTCTGCCCAGCTCTCCCCTTTCCTTTATCTCCTGGTCAAAACGGCGGTTCACCTCATCCTCAATGGTCTTACCGCGCCAGAATTCCAGTATCTTAAGGAGTTCTTCCTTATCTTCTTCGTTAATATAAAATCTGTCATGTTCCCTTTTGTCAAAGGGATGATTCAAAAGCTCATCCTCGATCCAGGCTGAGGAAAACTCGGGATAGACGGGCGCGGCCTTTGCAGGCGCCGCTATATCCCCGATTATCAGCTCGTCATCATAAAGACGTATGCTGACATTTTCAAGCACATTTTTAAGCGCAAGAGCGCATTTCATCACAGGTGACGCCTCATCATTTTCCCTGTAGGCCTCTGTCACCAGGCGGGCTCTTTCTATATCTATGTTAAAGGATCTGTCCAAAAAAATCCGCCTCAGCCTGTTAACTCTGGGATAAGGCGAAAACTCACCATGTCCCGACTCATAGCCGAGGCCGTAGAACTGATCGTATTTTTCTGTTCCGCATGCTTTGATCATTTATCCAAACCTGTAAAAAACTTCCCTATCACTCGTTTCCGACGATGCATTTTATATCTCTTGATAAAAACCGGTCCCTGATCACAAGAGCCCTTTCATGGAGAGCTTCCCTGTCGATCGTCTGTCCCTCCATGGGATAGGTCCTGCCCAGGGAGACACATTTTTCTCCTCCCAGATGCATGAATTCCAGTATCTGCATATGGATCGGCATGCCTCCCAGTTCCCGGCAGATAAAATCAGCGGTGGCATTTATATTCTCATCGTCATCATTGATCCCGGGGATCAAAGGTATCCTGAGTATCAGATCCTTCCTCATCTCGCTGACACGCTTAAGATTTCCCAGTATCGTTTTATTGGATACGCCCGTATGTTTTCTGTGGACCTTATCGTTCATGGTCTTGATATCGGATATCACCAGATCACTGTGAGCCAGTACCTTCGCCGCAGTCTTCCACTGAGTGAACATAGTGGTTTCCACACAGGTGCCTATGCCTTCTTTTTTACATGTCCGCAAAAGCTCTGCGGTAAAATCACTCTGGAGCATGGGCTCTCCGCCCGAGACCGTGATCCCGCCGCCGGAGCTTTCATAAAAGGAAATGTCACGGCGCACCTCCTCCATGACCTCTTCCACGCTCATTTTCCGCCCCCAGGGCTTTATGGCCCCCGACGGACAGGCTGCGGCACACCTCATACAGGCAATGCATTTTTCCCTGTCCACTCCGGATATTCTCTTATCCGCATGAAAGCCGATACAGGAATCCACGGGGCAGCTCCTTAAGCAGGCACCGCAGGCTCCCATTCCTATACATCTGGAAGCATACACCCCCACTTCCCTTAAGCTGCACTGGCTCTCGGGATTCGAGCACCACCTGCACGACAAAGGGCACCCCTTGAGAAAAACCTCTGTTCGGATGCCCGGGCCGTCATGCAGCGTATATCTCTGTATATTAAATACCAATCCCTTCATCTGCCGTGTCCTACCAACGAAAGGATCTTCTTTCTCACGCTTATATAATCCTGTGAATAACGTACATCCTCATCGCTGTCGGATATCCTGAAGGTAAAATCTATATCCTCTTCCATGATGATACGGCCGGGCCGTACCGACATGGTCACTACACGGTCTCCAAGAGTAAGCGCTTCGTCCACATCATGGGTGATGAGGAAAATGGTGGGACGGCTCTCCTTCCATATCCTTCGCAGCAGAGCCTGCATACTCTCTCTCGTAAAAGCGTCAAGGGCACCGAAGGGCTCATCCAGAAGGATCATACCGGGCTCGTTTATCAGCGCCCTGGCCAAAGCCGCCCTCTGGCGCATTCCCCCGGACAGCTCATAGGGCTTTACGTCTGCAAAATCCTCCAGTCCCACAAGCTGCAGATAACGCTGAACCTTTTCCTTTATCTCTCCGGCAGGAGCCGACTGCACCCTGGGTCCGAATGCCACATTTTCAGCCACACTCAGCCAGGGATAGAGCGTGGGATTCTGAAATACCACAGCCCTGTCGGGATTCAGCCCCCGCACCGGGGATCCGTTCATGGTAACGGATCCTCCGGTAGCCTTGAGGAGGCCTGCCATTACATTAAGGAGGGAAGTTTTACCGCAGCCGGAGGGTCCCAGGGCACAGATGAAGTCTCCTTCATAGATGTCCAGGTTCACATCGCTCAATGCCTCGACCTCGGCCGCGCCGTTGCTGCCGTCATACTGGAGCGAAAGATGCTCCACCTTCATTATCAGTTTTTTTTCATTTTCAAGCGGCATATTATAATCCGTTTACCACATCATGGATATAGCTGGTGTCTATCGCGTTTTTAAAGAACTCCACGTCCTTTGCGTCACTTATCTGTCCCGCATCCTTAAGGAACTGCGCCACACTGTAAATATTGTTTGCCACAGCATCCTCACCGAAGGCTGCCTCCTGGTTTTCCAGAAGCACATAATCGTCCACCATGAGAGACTTCACATCTTCCACGCCCATGTCAAGATAGGGAGCCATGATATTAAGAGCCGTTTCTTCATCATCATGATACAGGGCCGCACCCTTTGCAAGGGCTGCCACATAACCTCTTACCATCTCGGGATGTTCCTGGGCATAAGCTGTCCTTACCACATGGAAGTTAATGGTCTGATGTCCGTTCTTTGCCAGATCTCCTGCTGTGATCAGAAGCTTTCCGCCGCTGTTCAGGATCCTGGTAAGTGCGGGATTCCAGGTATAGGCCACATCGATATCGCCTCTCTCCCAGGCTGCAAAGGTGGCGTTGGGATCCATATCCACCAGTTCCACATCATTCTCTGAAAGACCTGCGTCCTCAAGTGCACAAAGCAGGCCGTAATGACCGCTGGAAGCCATGGTGACAGCCACTTTTTTGCCTGCCAGATCGGATACGCTCTCTATTCCGCTTCCCTCTCTGACTACCATTGCCTCCGAAGCCTTTATCAGACATTCGATCCAGATCACCTTGAAATCATTTCCGTTTGTCAGACCTACGGCCGTGGGTACGATACCGAAATTACCGAAATCGGCGCTGCCTGACATGAGGGCATTGTTGATATCCCTGCCAGCGTCAAACTTCTTAATGGAAGCACCTGATCCCATAGTCTCGGCAAAATAATTCTCAGCCTTTGAAATGATGGAACCTCCGATAGTATCCTGGGATGCGATTATCGCAGGAGTAGTCCAGGTGGAAGGATCCGATGCTTCATCCGCCTTTGCCTCAGGCTGTGTCTCTGCCTTTGCCTCGGGCTGGGCCTCAGGCTGTGCCTCTGCTTTTGCCTCGGGCTGGGCCTCAGGCTGTGCTTCTGTCTTCGCCTCAGGCTGTGCCTGCTCTGTGGATGCACCTGCCGGAGCCTGGGATGCGCAGCCTGCAAAAAGCATCATTCCTGCCATAAGAGCAGCTGTCAGTCTCAGAAATTTCATGTTTTTCATAATAGTAGTTCCTCCTCGTGTTGTCTTTATAATCTGCCTTTCCACGGTACCATCTTTTTTTCAAGCAACAGGAGTATCCTGTCTATCATGATACCGGTAGCACCCATAACTATTATCCCGGCAAAGACCACATCGCTCCTCAGCCAGTTACTGGCGTCCAGAACCATCCAGCCTATTCCGGAAGCGGCAGCCACCATCTCGGCGGCGACCAGCGTACTGTACCCGTGTCCCATGGCGGTCCTCACCCCGGTGAAGATATCCGGTGCAGTGTACGGAAGTATGACTCTGAAAAACAGCTGTCTCCTTCCGGCTCCCAGATTCCTGGCGGTATCCAGATACGCCGAAGGGATCTTTGACACTGCGGACACGCAGGCCACATATATAGGAGTAAAACATGCCAGATACAAAAGCATGATCTTTGATTCATTCTCGATCCCCAGCCACAGCACCAGCACCGTGTAATATGCAAGCGGCGGAAGGGGTCTGACAAATTCCACTATGGGCTCCAGGGCCGCCCTTATCCTCCTGCTCTGACCGCTGGCCAGTCCCAGGGGGATCGCAGTGACTATAGCCAGGAAAAAGGCACTGAAAAGCCGGTAAAAGCTGGCTCCCAGATGTCCCCAAAGTGTACTTCCCTTATATCCCTCGGTACTGATATCGATAAGGGATTTAAATACCGTCTGTATGGGCGGCACGGTCTTCATGCTGGCCACATTTGTCACCGAGCAGATGATCCACGCTCCAAGTATGATGCATACGCTTATTACCGATATGACCCAGGGTTTTCTCAATTGTTTTTTTGCCTGATCCATCTTTTATTCTATAATCAATAGCTTATGATAACATAATCAAAATCTTCTGTTAGGTCTATAATACACTATATTTTGTACAAGTCAAGGCTTTTTTACGTTTTTTTGTAAAAAAAGACCGCCCGCTGCGCGGACGGCCTTTTTGACCTTGTAATTTCCGTTCTGTTTTATTCGTCGTCTTCCAGTTCCTCGAATTCCAGTTCATCCAGATATTCTTCGAATTTGTCGGTGACGGCGTCGTAGACTTCATCGCTTTCGATGTACAAAAGCTCAGGTTCTTCATTGGGATCGTCTTTATTCTCCACTATCTCATAGAACCATACTTCCGTTTCATCTTCATTTTCCTGCTGTATCTCAGGAAGCAAAGCCACGTAATCGTGCTCATTCACCTCGAGTATCGTCAGGATCTGACAGTGGACGCTGGTTCCGTCATCCAGTTCAAGGTCTACATACATATCTTCTTCGGGTGCTTGCATGGTGGGTCTCCTTTCGATAATAAAGCTATGGGGTTATCATTTCAAAAATTCCTGCGCCAGCTCCCTGAGCTCGGCTTCGTTTTCGGGGGTCATGGTGGTCTTGATGGTGATCACCTTGTCCCTTATGGTGATATTTTTCAAAGGTTCCAAAATAGCCTTCATGGTACGGCCGGCGGAAGGAGCCCAGGATCCGTTCTCCACCAGGGCGATCCGTCTGTTCTGGTAATTATCTGCCGCCAGGTGATGGAGGAAGCTTTCCATGGGAGGGAAGAGGCCCGCATTATAGGATGAAGCCAGAAGGATCATCCTGTCATATCTGAAGGCATCTTCCACAGCCTCGGCCCAGTCTTCCCTGGTGAGATCCGTGAAAGCGATCTTTGTATCTTCTCCCGCTGAGGCTTCCAGCTGCCCTTTAAGGTACTGCGCCGCTTCCAGGGTATTTCCGTGGATGGATGCACAGGCTATGAACACTCCCTTATCCTCAGGCTCGTAGCTGCTCCAGGTATTGTAAAGACCCACATAATATCCCAGGTCGCCGCTAAGGACAGGTCCGTGAAGAGGACAGATGGTCTTTACGGGAAGTTCCTTGATCTTATTAAGGAGCATCTGTACATTATCGCCGTATTTTCCCACTATATTGAAATAATAACGTCTGGCTTCGCAGGCCCAGTCATCGGTATCGGTCTGTGCCCCGAATTTACCGAAGGCGTCTGCGGCAAAGATCACCTGCTCTGTGGATTCATAACTCACCATTACCTCGGGCCAGTGCACCATGGGAGCCGTATAGAAGGTAAGCTTATGGCTGCCAAGCGACAGCTCTCCCTTATCCTGTACGGTCACGAACAGGGATGAGAGATCCTCCTTCACAAACTGGGGCAGCATCCTGGCACTCAGAGGATTAACCACCAGCTTCATCTCCGGATATTTCTCATGAAGCTTCTTTATCCCGGCAGAGTGATCGGGCTCCAGATGATGGATCACCAGATAATCCGGCGTCTTTCCTGCCAGGATTCCTTCCACGTTCTGAAGCCATTCGTCCACCTTTCTTTTATCACAGGTGTCCATGATGGCTATCTTCTCGTCAAGGATCACATATGAATTATACAGCATCCCCTCGGGTACTATATACTGGCTCTCAAACAGATCCAGATCCATATCCGCCACTCCGGCGTATTTTATGGTATCGGTTATTTTCATATCACATTTCCTTTCATCAATCCGCCCGGCGGCTATTTATTGATCTTGCGCACATCCTTTGTCTCATGCGTAAAGTTATCCACACGGCCGGTTATCTTTACCGTTTTCTTGTCCACATACACATTTGCCGTAGTTGCCTTGGCCACGCTCTTCAGCGCCCCCTTAAGGACACTGAGCACTATAAGGGGAATGATTACGCCTATGATCAGCGCGGGCAGCAGCTCCAGTCCGAGTATGGCCATGTTCAGGAAAACGCATACCGCATATATGATCAAAAAGGTGATGGTGGCCTTTTTCTTATCCTCAGGCAGATCTCCCACCATTTTTCCGGTCTGGCCGTTCATGGCGAACATATAATCAGTTCCGTTCCACTTTGTATTGAGCATCCAGACGGGCATCAGCGCATAGCTGATCTTTCCCTGCTTGACCGTGATATTGCTGAGCTTCTCGGTAACGGTATCATAGCCTTTCACGTCTTCCTTAAGGGCAGCTCTGGTACTTCCCTTTGCCCTGGCCACCGCACGGGTGGCATTTTCCTCAGCTGAAACATCGTATTTGTCTGCCATATATCCTGCCAGGTACGCAGT
>JAEEZH010000083.1 GCA_016288495.1 Lachnospiraceae bacterium | reverse complement strand
CGTGAGGCAGAGGATCGTCATGGATAAAGAAATGAAAAAAAGAGAAGAGGTAAAGCTGGTAAACGTACCCAGCCCCTATATAGTGCCCGAGAGGAATGCGGGACTTCCGCTGGTGCTTGAGGCAACGCATCTCGGAATGGATTTCGGAGGCCTTACGGCCGTGGATGATTTTAACCTGGGAATCAGTAAGAATGAGATCACCGGTCTCATCGGGCCCAACGGTGCCGGAAAGACAACAGTGTTCAATCTGTTGACCAAGGTGTATCAGCAGACCAGGGGAACCATATTCCTGGACGGAAGGGATACCATCGGCATGAACACAACTCAGATGAACCGTGCCGGCATCGCCAGGACATTCCAGAATATCAGGCTTTTTGACAAGCTGACAGTGGAGGATAATGTAAAGATAGGCCTTCACAATCATATCGATTATGGCATGTGGCCCGGCGTGTTCCGCCTGCCCTCCTACTGGAAGGAGGAGAAGAAGGCTCACGAGAGGGCGCTGGAGCTGCTTTCCATTTTTGACATGCAGGATATGGCGGGGATGATCGCGGGTTCCCTTCCCTACGGAGCCCAGAGGCGGCTTGAGATAGTAAGAGCCCTGGCGACGGAGCCAAAGGTGCTTTTGCTGGATGAGCCGGCGGCTGGAATGAATCCTTCCGAGACCGCTGAACTGATGGACAATATTTCGAAAATAAGAGATGATTTTGGCATCGCCATTTTGCTCATAGAGCACGATATGAACCTCGTAATGGGCATATGCGAAGGCATAGTGGTGCTGAATTTCGGAAAGATCATAGCGAAGGGAACACCTTCGGAGATACAGAACAATCCCGTGGTTGTCGAGGCATATCTTGGCAAATCATCGGAGCGGGAGAATGAAGCCGCGAAGGAGAAGCGGACTTCGGGAAGCGGCTACGTCGCGAAGGGAAAGCAGGCTCAGGGAAGCGACGCCGCTGCGAAGGGAAAACAGGCTTCGGAAAGCGAAGGCTCTGCCCGGGGCAAAAAAGGAAAGAAGCAGGGAGGTAAAAGATCATGAGCAATGTTCTGAAGGTAGAAGACCTCCATGTTTATTACGGAAGCATACACGCCATAAAAGGCGTTTCCTTTGAGGTAAACGAGGGGGAAATAGTGACCCTCATAGGCGCGAACGGCGCGGGAAAGTCCACCACTCTGAACACCGTGGCCGGGCTTTTGAAATCAAGTTCCGGCCATATCGAGTTCATGGGCGAAGATATTACAAGCGTCCACGCACACAAGCTGGTTGGAAAGGGAATGTCCCTCTGCCCGGAAGGAAGAAGGATATTCCAGGAACTTACGGTCAAAGAAAACCTTGAGATGGGGGCTTATACCCGCCCCGGAACTGAGATCGCCGATTCCCTAGAGATGGTGTACGAGCAGTTCCCGAGGCTCAAGGAGAGATATAAGCAGATTGCCGGAACGCTTTCGGGCGGCGAGCAGCAGATGCTTGCCATGGGACGTTCGCTCATGTCAAAGCCTTCGCTGATGATGCTGGACGAACCTTCCATGGGACTGGCTCCCATACTGGTGGAGCAGATATTTGAGATCATCTCCGAACTGAACAAAAACGGGACCACCATCCTTCTGGTAGAACAGAATGCGCAGATGGCCCTGTCGGTGGCTTCAAGGGCGTATGTGCTTGAAACCGGCAGGATAGTCACCACCGGCACAGGAGAAAAGCTCCTGAAGGATGACGCGGTGAGAAAGGCTTATCTGGGCGGCTGATGATTGCTTTCTTAAAAGGGATATTAAGTGAAAAGACCGCAGATGGCGTGGTTCTTGATGTGAACGGCGTGGGATATAACGTGACGGTTCCTAAAAAGAGTCTGGACAGACTTCCAGGAGCAGGCAGCGAGGTAAAGCTGTATACCCATCTTTCTGTGAGAGAGGACGCCATGAAGCTTTTTGGCTTCTGTTCGCGTGATGAGCTTTCGTTTTTCAGGATGCTCCTGTCGGTCAATAAAGTGGGGCCGAAGATGGCTGTGGATATCCTCGGTTTCATGGATGCGGACGAACTGCGCCTGGCAATTCTGTCTTCCGACTCAAAGACTCTGTCAAAATGTCCCGGAGTTGGATCAAAGACTGCCCAAAGGATAATTCTTGACCTTAAAGACAGTGTGGACATAGGAGAGGCCCTGACAGCCTCGCTAAGCGGCATTGCCTCGGAGGGGGCGACATCCTCCGACCCGAACGTTTCAGAGGCCATAGAGGCGCTTGTGGCGCTTGGCTTTTCTCAGACAGAGTGTGCAAAGGCCGTCGGCCGGATTGAAGACGCCGCCATGATGTCTTCTGGAGAGATCATCAAGGCTGCGCTTAAATATTTGTGATATGGCTAACCGTAAGACTATTGATACAAAACTGACAGAAGAGGATATGCGGATCGAGGGCTCTCTACGCCCGACGCGACTTTCGGATTATATAGGGCAGGATAAGGTCAAATCCACGCTCCAGGTGTACATTGACGCAGCGAAGGAGAGGGGAGAGGCTTTGGATCATGTACTTTTTTACGGACCGCCGGGCCTTGGGAAAACTACCCTGGCCGGCATAATCGCCAATGAGATGGGAACACATATGAAGGTGACCAGCGGACCTGCCATCGAAAAGCCGGGTGAGATCGCTGCCGTGCTGAACGGACTGTCAAAGGGCGATGTCCTGTTCATCGATGAGATACATAGGCTGAACAGGCAGGTGGAGGAGGTTCT
>JAEEZH010000082.1 GCA_016288495.1 Lachnospiraceae bacterium | reverse complement strand
TGTTGGTGATATCACAGCGTGAGTTCCCCGTCGTGCAGCCTGTGCTGGCGGTGTTAGAGTGAATTTAGCAGTTCTCGGAACTGCTTATGTAAAGTAGGGACGGGTCACCACGGATGGTGACCCGAGTGAACAACGCTACATGGATGTAGCGTGTGAACGGTCCCGGTTGGACTGAATATACTTAGGCAGTTCCGTAAGAACTGCTTAATGAACGGCCCCACCGCCAGAGCAGGCTGTACGGTAACGGGGAACGTAGGATACTAATAATGAATAAAAATAACCCATGGAAAAAATTCTTCATAGAGCTGTGCGTGATCACTGCCGTATTGTTCCTGGCTGTGGCGGCCCTTGTGTTCACTTTTGATCCCTGGTTCCATTACCACGCCCCCATAAAAGGCCTGTCCTATGTCCTGGACAACGAAAGATACCAGAATGACGGCATTGCGAGAAATTTTGAATACGAGGGCATTATCACCGGAACGTCCATGACAGAGAATTTCAGGACCTCCATTGCCGAAGAGTGCTGGGGGATGGATTTTGTAAAGATTTCCTATGCGGGCTCCTATTTTAAGGAAATATCCGAATCAACAGAAAGGGCGCTTTCTTATAATCCCGACGTTAAGGTGGTGGTCTGCTCCCTTGAGATGGCATTCATAATGTTCGACAAGGATATGGACAGCCCGGAGGTGCCTCACCCGGATTATCTCTATGACAATAATCCCTTCAATGATGTTGAATATATATTTAATAAGAAGATACTGACCTATTACATCCCCGAAACCATAGGGCGCACCTTGAAAGGCGTGCCTGCGGACAGTTTTGATGAATATTCCAGGTTTGCTGATGTCCGTCCCACGGGAAAGGAAATAGTGCTGGAACATTTCCCTAAGCCCTACGTGGCAGACCTGACAGTGCATCTGAGCGATGAGGAAAAGGAGATCATCCGGGGAAACATAGAGCAGAATATCATTGCAAATGCCAAGGCATACCCGGATGTGCAGTTTTATTACTTCATACCGCCCTACAGCGGCATCAACTGGTACAGCGGTCAGATAGCCACCGGGACCTTTGACCGGTACATGGAGACCTTCCGTTTCGTATCCGGGGAGCTTCTGCGGTATGACAATATCCATCTTTTCTGCTTTTATGATGATACTGATATGGTGATGGATCTGGACAATTATTCCGATGACTGTCATTTTAGCGGTGAGATCAGCGACATGATCCTTGAGGAGATGTCAAAGGAGGGATCACCCCATGAGCTGACAAAGGATAATTATATGGAATATTTTGACCATATTGACGAATTCTACAGAAATTACGATTATGAGAGTCTGTACGAGTAAATTACTAAAACTTCCCCCAACGTCAGGCGGGTCTATACGGTGGGGGAAGTTGTGAGCAAATCTCATTTTCCCGCTATGGCGAACAGCCGACGACTATGTTATAATAAAGCGTTGTGGTTAATATGATTCATCCGGGGGAACATCATGAACAAAATGCTTACGGATCTTCAGGAATTCGTAACAGAGATCAACAAAGCATATAAGGACAAGGTTGCATACCGTTATATTCAGTATGACAGCATTGTGGATAAGTCCTTCAGCGATCTGTCAAGGGACTGTTTTGCTATGGCAACCTGGCTGCTGGAGGCTGGCTGCAATGGCGAAAAGATCGCCATAATCGGCGGTACATCCTACCCCTGGATCGTCACATTCTTAGCATCTGCCATAAGCGGCAATGTGGTTGTCCCCATTGATAAGCTTCTTCCCAAGGAAGAAATATTAGGCCTGATAACCAGGGGCGAGGCCCGTATGGTATTTGTTGCCGAGGAATTTGAGCCCTGGATCAAAGACATCAAAGAGATTGATGATGAGTATAAGGATAAGCGCGAGGTTTATTCTTTATCCGGCACAATGTACCGGGAGATGCTCCGCACTGAGCGGGGCAAGCTTCCCAAGGTAAAGCCCGATGATCCCTGCCTTCTGCTTTTTACATCCGGAACCACCGGAGCCGGTAAGGGGGTACTTATTTCCCATAAAAATGTAGTCAGCAATATCAATGAGATCTATCGTATGGGCTATGACAAGGAAGTGCCCGGCGAGCCCGTGGTCATGTCGGTTCTGCCCATATACCATACATTTGAGCTGACTGTCGGTAACCTGGGAATTCTCTATACCGGAACCACGATCTGTATCAATGACAAGCTGGAAAATGTTGTTGCCAATCTGAAGCGCTTCAGCCCCTCGGTCATGGTGGTTGTGCCTGCCATTGCCGAGATGTTCTATAAAAAGATCATGGAGGCTGTATCTTCACCAAAATACAAAAAGAAAATAAAATTTGCCAGGCGTGTCGATGGCACGCTTAACAAGCTGAATATAGACGCAAAGAGATCTTTGTACAAGCCTATCTATGATGCTTTCGGTGGAAAACTCCATACCATTGTGGTAGGAGGGTCGGCTCTTCGGCCGGAGATAGCAGAAACCCTGGACGGTTTCGGTTTCCGTGTTTATCAGGGTTACGGCATGACGGAGTGTGCTCCGCTCATAGCCGCAAACTGTCCCGGCAATGACAGAATAGGCTCTGTGGGAAAGCCGGCTTCCTATATGGATGTCAGGATCAAAAATGAAGAGATCCAGCTTAAGGGCGATGCTGTGATGCTGGAGTATTATAAGAACCCCGAGGAAAATGCAGCTGCTTTTGATGAGGGCTGGTTTAAGACCGGAGACCTTGGCTATGTAGATAAGGACGGCTACCTGTTCATTACCGGCCGTGCCAAGAACCTGATAATACTTGATAACGGAAAGAACATCTATCCGGAGGAAATAGAAGGGTATCTGATGAAGATATCCGGTGTAAAGGATGCCTTTGTATATGAGGATGTGGGAAAGATTTCAGCCCTGATCGTTCCCGAGAACATGAGGGATGCCACTATCCGTGTCATTAAGAACGGCATCAG
>JAEEZH010000081.1 GCA_016288495.1 Lachnospiraceae bacterium | reverse complement strand
CCAGCCTGCACAGTTTACCAGTTTTTCCAGCGACATCAATATGCTGCAGTCGCAGGAAAATATAGAACTGATCAAGGATGTTCCCCTGGAGGTTACGGTCGAGCTGGGCAGGACGCACAAATCCATCAGTGAGATCCTTGATTTCGCTCCCGGTACCATCGTGGAGCTGGACAAGATAGCCGGTGAGCCCATAGACGTTCTGGTCAACGGAAAATATGTGGCGAAGGGCGAAGTAGTAGTTATTGAGGAAAGCTTTGGTGTCAGAATAACTGACATCATTAAGTAAATAAAAAGGAGGCAGATATGGCAAAGAACATTTTGATCTGTGATGACGCAGCATTCATGAGGATGATGATAAAGGATATCCTCACCAAGAACGGCTACAACGTAGTCGGAGAAGCAGAGAACGGTGCCAGAGCCGTGGAGAAGTATGCCGAGTTAAAGCCGGATCTTGTGCTTATGGATATCACTATGCCCGAGATGGATGGAATTCAGGCGCTCAAAAAGATCAAGGAGTCTGATGCGGGAGCTATGGTCATCATGTGTTCCGCCATGGGTCAGCAGGCGATGGTTATCGAAGCTATCCAGGGTGGTGCAAAGGACTTTATCGTTAAGCCTTTCCAGGCTGAGAGAGTATTAGAGGCCGTTAAGAAGGTTGTGGGCTGATCTTTGCCCTTACCGATATGGATGGTTTTATACAGCTTATCACCGTCATTATAATATTTGGCATAGTACTTGCTGCCACATATTTTGTGACGGTGTGGATAGGTAATTATCAAAAAGCGCGTAACAGAGGGATGAACATAGAGCTGCTGGAAGCGGTACGTCTCACCCCCAGCCAGCATATTCAGATAGTAAGGATATGTGACGGTTATTATGCACTGGCCGTTTCAAAGGACAGTGTGACTCTCATCTGTACTCTGACCGAAGAAGAGGCAGCCACTCTTTCGACGGATGGCGGCCCGGCGGTCAGCTTTGATGGGGCAGGTTCTTTTCGCGCAGTTTTGGATAAGGCCTTCAAACGATCCGAAAAGGACGGAAAAAAATAAAAATGGAGGCACTATGCTTCGCATGTTGATACAAAGGCATAAGATCCCGGCGGGTATGTTATGCCTTATCTGTGTTTTAGGACTTCTTTTGCCGCTGATGTCCACGACGGTTTATGCGGCAGAGGATACCCGGGACGCAGGCGATTATGATTCCCTGGGTTTTTTTGAGGATATCATCGCTCCCCCCACCGTGGTGGAAGAGCAGGGTGATTCCGAAACAGGGGATGATATACGAAATCTGAATATTGGAAATAATCTGGACATAACCTACAGGGACGGTAACGGAAGCGTGGCCGGGGCTCTGCGTATCATGCTGATACTCACCCTGATCACAGTGGCGCCTTCGCTCATCATCATGATGACTTCCTTTACCAGGATCCTCATTGTCCTGCATTTTACCAGGGCAGCCATAGGTACGCAGACGGCACCTCCCAACCAGGTGATCGTGGGACTGACCCTTTTTCTGACCCTGTTCGTTATGTCTCCGGTGATAAACCGGATAAATTCCGAGGCTTTCCAGCCTTTTGAGGCAGGTGAGATAAACCAGCAGGAATTCTTTGAAAAAGCCATGGATCCCATACGCGAATTCATGTATAAGCAGACCATGACCAAGGATGTCAATCTGTTTCTTGAGATCGCCGATATGGAGGATGTGACGCAGCTGGATGATATCCCCAATACCGTCCTGATCCCTTCATTCATGCTGAGTGAGCTCAGGACCGCCTTTATAATAGGCTTTCTCATATATGTACCCTTCATCGTCATAGACATGGTGGTGGCTTCCACCCTCATGAGTATGGGTATGATGATGCTGCCGCCCACTACGATCTCCATGCCCTTCAAAATACTGCTCTTTGTGCTGGCCGACGGCTGGAATCTGGTGATAGGGAATCTGGTCAAGTCGTTCTATTAGGCGGAGGTTGTATTATATGTCCATAGAAACCGTAGTCGATATTACAAGAGAGGCTCTGTATACGATCATCATAACGGCCGCTCCGCTGCTTTTGCTCTCACTTGTGGTGGGACTGATGATCAGTGTGTTCCAGACCGTAACATCCATACAGGAGCAGACCCTTACCTTTGTCCCCAAGCTCCTGGCCATATTTTTGGGCATCATGCTGCTGGGACACTGGATGCTGAATAATATGATAGGCTTCATGCAGAAGCTCTGGAGTGATTTTTCACTGTATATCAGATAATTTGGTTACTGTTTATGTTGAATCTGGCCTTTACGATCCAGGATCTTGAATATTTTTTACTGGTATTTACCAGGATCACGGCTTTTTTTGTGTCGGCGCCTTTTTTCAGTACACAGAATGTGCCCCACAGGTTTAAGGCCGGGCTGGGTTTTTTTATGGCCATGCTCCTCTACACCTTTGTGGTACCTCATCATGCCCTGGTATACAATACCGTCTGGGGCTATGCGCTCCTGGTGTTTAAGGAGGCCATGGCGGGCCTTGTGATGGGGCTTATGACCAATCTGCCCCTTGCCATACTGACCTTTTCGGGCAAGCTGATGGACATGGAAGCAGGTCTTTCCATGCTCAATATTTTCGATCCCACCACCAGGGTGAGCGAAGGTTTTTCCGGTATGCTGTACCATTATATGGTACTTCTCATCCTGATGATATCGGGTATGCATCATTATCTTATCAAGGCCATGGTGGACGCCTTCGACCTCATACCCGTGGGAAATGTCACCTTCAATTTTGACATGCTGCCCGCTACGGTAATACAGTTCCTGACCGAATACATAGGGATCGGTTTCAGGATCTGCCTTCCGATCTTCGGCGCCATTCTTGTGACCAACGTGGTGCTGGGAATAAACGCAAAGATCGCGCCGCAGATGAACATGTTTGCAGTGGGTATCCAGATAAAGCTGCTGGCGGGTCTCACCATTATGATGATAATCACCGTGACCATGCCCACGGTCTCATCCTTTATCTACGAGGAGATCAAAAAAATGATGATCGTGGCCGTGCAGTTTATGAGTACATGATATGGACAGATCAGCGGCAGAAATGACAGTTGTTTCCCGCGGACCGATCCTGGAACTGGATCTGCAGTTTTTTGCCAAGATGGGCCCCGGCGGAGAAAAGACGGAAAAGCCTACGGCCAAAAAGCTGTCCGACGCCAGAAAAGAAGGCCAGGTGGCTAAGAGCACGGAGATTGGCAATGCCTTCATGCTGGTAGGGCTTTTTCTCATACTCAAGATAGTGGGATCCTTTATGGGGGGCAGGTTTAAATCCATCTTTGCCCGTGTTTACAATCTGATCCCGGATCTGGCGAAGCGTTACGCCACTTCCTTCAACGCCAATACGGTACACGGCCTGTTCAGGGATATCTATCTTCAGATGTTCATCATTCTGATCCCGACCCTGGCGGTGGCCATACTGATAGCGGTGGTGGTGAACATAGTCCAGGTTAAATGGCAGCCCACCGCAAAGCCGCTGAAGCCGAAGCTGACGAAACTGAATCCCATAAACGGCTTTAAAAGGCTTTTTTCAAAGGAAAAGCTTTTTGAACTGCTTAAATCCATAGTAAAGGTTTTTGTGGTATTTTATGTGGCCTACTCCATGCTCAAGGATCAGCTGGGCATGCTTTTGCTGTTATATGAGCTGCCTTTTTCCCAGGCGCTGGCGGCCATCTGTGAGCTGGTGCTGGATGTGGGTCTTCGCATATCCCTGGTGTATATCATAGTGGGCTTTGCCGACTATGCCTTCCAGAAATGGAGGTTCACCGAGGACCAGAAGATGACCAAGCAGGAGGTAAAGGACGAGATCAAAAACGCCGAAGGAGATCCCCAGATCAAAGGCCAGCAGCGCCGTCGTATGAGGGAGGCTTCCATGAGGCGTATGATGTCCAGTGTGCCCCAGGCGGACGTGGTCATCACGAACCCCACCCATTTTGCGGTGGCCTTAAGATATGATCTTGCCATAGCCGACGCTCCCGTGGTGGTGGCTAAGGGACAGGATTTCCTGGCCCGCAGGATAAAGGAAGTGGCTGCCGAAAACGGCGTGGAAGTAGTGGAAAACAAGCCCCTTGCCAGGATGCTCTACCATAATGTCCCTCTGGACGCAAAGATACCGGAGGAGCTGTATCAGGCGGTGGCAGAGGTGCTGGCTTTTGTATACAACATTAAGAAGGAACGTGCTTCCTGAACTTGATTTATGAATGTAAAGAGCTTAAAAATCCAGGATATGGGCGTAGGTCTTTACCTGCTGTCGGCTTTTGTTTTCATGATCGTCACCATCCCCTCCGGGCTTTTGGATGTATGTATCGCGTTTAACATAGCCGTTGCCTTTGCTATCCTTTTCAATACCATCTTCGCAAAAGAGGTGCTGGATATGTCCCTGTATCCCACCATGCTCCTCTTTACCACACTGTTCCGTATCTCGCTGAACATATCCAGTACGAAGCTGATACTGACCACCGGTGATCCGGGAAATGTGGTTAAGACCTTCGGGCAGTATGTGGGCGGTTCGGATATAATCGTGGGTGCCATAGTCTTTATTGTGCTCATAATCATCCAGTTCATGGTCATTAACCAGGGTTCCGAGCGTGTGGCTGAGGTAACCGCCAGATTCACTCTGGATGCTATGCCCGGTAAGCAGATGGCTATAGATGCGGACCTTAATACAGGCGCCATAACCGATGAGGAGGCAAAGGAGCGCAGAGACAAGCTCCAGGCGGAGAGTTCCTTCTTCGGTTCCATGGACGGTGCCGTGAAGTACGTAAAGGGAGACGCCACCGCGGGCCTCGTTATCACGGCCATAAACCTGGTGGGCGGGATCGCCATGGGAGTGCTCCGCCAGGGCATGACGGTAAATGATGCGATCAATACCTATTGTATCCTCACCATAGGTGACGGACTGGTATCCCAGATACCTTCCCTCCTTATATCTCTTTCCACAGGTATACTGGTAACCAAGGCCAGCAAATCCGCGGACTTTGGTACGCTTCTGGTGGGACAGCTTTTCGGTATCCCCAAATCCCTTTATTTTGTGGGCGGTACCATAGCTTTTCTGGGTATCGTCACACCGCTTAACCCTGTCATCTTTATCATACTGGGAGCGGTCTTCATAATCGCCGGAAGGATGATCCAGAATACGGTTGAGGAAGCCAGGGTGGAAGCCGTGGTGGACACGGAGGAAGAGAGCGCCGAGGAGATCAGGAAACCGGAGAACGTGGTATCCCTTCTGCAGGTGGATCCCATAGAGCTGGAGTTCGGTTACGGCATCATACCTCTTGCGGACGTGAACCAGGGCGGCGACCTTCTGGACCGCGTGGTCATGATCAGGCGGCAGGTGGCCCTGGAACTGGGTACCGTGGTGCCTATCATCCGTCTGAGGGATAACATACAGCTGAATCCCAATCAGTACATCATAAAGATAAAGGGTATACAGGTGAGCGAGGGCGAGATCCTGTTCGACCATTATATGGCCATGAATCCGGGCTTTGTGGAGGAAGAGATCACGGGTATCCCTACTTTTGAGCCCTCCTTCCATCTGCCCGCCATCTGGATCACCGAAGGCCAGAGGGAAAGAGCCGAGTCCATGGGCTATACCGTGGTGGATTCTCCTTCCATCATCGCCACTCACCTGACCGAGGTCATCAGGCAGCATATCAGCGAGCTTCTCACCCGTCAGGATGTCCAGAATCTTGTGGACAACCTGAAGGAGACGAATCCTTCCCTTGTGGACGAGCTGGTACCCAAGCTCCTGGGACTGGGCGAGATACAAAAGGTACTTCAGAACCTGCTGAAGGAGGGCATATCCATAAGGGATCTTTTGTCCATCTTCGAGACTCTGGCGGATTATGCACCCATGACCAGGGATACGGACGTGCTTACCGAGTATGTGAGGCAGAGCCTGAAACGCGCTATCTCCTCGAAATACTTTCCGCCTAACGAGACCACCAGCGTGGTGACCCTGGATCCCAACACGGAGCAGGATATCATGGCTTCCGTGAAAAAGACGGAGCAGGGCGCTTACCTGACCATAGAGCCTGCCAGGGTAAAGGCCATCATGAAGTCTACCGAGACCGAGACAAAAAAACTGGAGGATGCCGGCAAGACGCCGGTGGTGGTGACTTCGCCCATCGTGAGAATGTATTTTAAAAAATTAACGGAGGATTACTTTAAGGATCTGGTTGTGGTATCATATAATGAGATAGATTCAAATGTGGAACTGCAGTCTATCGGAATGATAACAGGTTGATAAGCGGTTAAAGATGATAATTAAGAGATTTCAGGGTAAAACAGAGAATGAAGCCACGGCGGCTGCGCTGAAGGAGCTTGGCGCCAACGCCGTGATAATGAACGTAAAGACCACCAGGGCAAAGGGTTTAATGGCCATTTTTAAGCGTCCCACGGTGGAGGTGACTGCGGCCGTGGAGGAGGAGAGCGACAATCCTCCCGTAAAGAAAGGGCCGAAGGTGGCTCCTCCCCCCGCTTCCCAGGCTGCCAATCTGGCGCCTGCAAAGCCGGCCTATCCGGGAGTGATCCCCGACGAGGAACCGGCGGTTCAGAATAAGGATCAGAAGAATGAGGATATCGAGGCCAAGATAGAAAGCCTGCATTCCCTTCTGGAAAAGAATCTGAAAAAGGAAGAAGAGGCCAAGGAGAGTACGGCCGGGGATGACAATGACATAGAAAAGAATTCCGAGGCTGTCCGTTTCCTGAAGCTGATCTACAGCACTCTTATCGACAATGAGGTGGACGAGCGCTATGCCAATGAGATCATAGGCGAGCTTTCGGATGCATCCAGACCGGGGCTTACTGTGGACAGCATGCTTTCCGGCATCTATCAGAAGATGATCCTTATGTTCGGTGAGGCAGATACCGTGAAAAGCGCGGCAAACGGCCCCAGGCTGGTCTACTTTATCGGTCCCACGGGAGTGGGAAAGACCACTACCATAGCAAAGATCGCCTCCAGCCTCTGCGTGGAGCAGAAAAAGAAGGTGGCCCTGGTGACCACGGATACCTACAGGATAGCCGCCACGGACCAGCTTAAGACCTATGCCAACATCATGGAGACTCCCTTTAAGATCCTTTACACGGAAAAAGAAATGGTGGAGGCCTATGAGGAGTTTAAGGATTACGATTTCATCATGGTGGATACGGCGGGACACTCCCCGAAAAACCAGGACCTGGTGGAGGGGACGCGCCAGTTCCTTCACGCGCTGGATGACAAGGCGGAAAAGGAAGTGTACCTGGTATTGTCCGCCACCACAAAATATAAGGATCTTATTGCCATAGTCGACATGTACGGCCAGCTTGACAACTACAAGCTGATATTCACAAAGCTTGATGAGACAGGCCAGCTTGGCAATCTGTGGAATATCAGGATGAGGACGAAGGCTAACATGTCCTATGTGACCATGGGTCAGAACGTACCCGGGGATATAGCCGCATTTAACCCTCAGACGGCTGTGAAAAAGCTTTTGAGTGAAGAGTAGAGGATAGTGTTTTGGATCAGGCGACAGAACTGCGAAATATAGTAAAAAACAATAATCAGCACACGAAGAAGATGGCCAGGGTCTTTACCGTGACCAGCGGCAAGGGCGGCGTGGGCAAGTCCAATGTGGCCATAAACCTGGCGGTGGAATTTTCCAGGCTGGGGCAGAAGGTCATTATCTTTGACGCGGATTTCGGACTGGCAAATATAGAGGTCATGTTCGGAGCCATCCCCAAGCATAACCTTGCGGACGTGATCTACAGGGGCACGCCCATAGCCGATGTGGTCACTCCCGGCCCCATGGATATAGGCTTTATTTCGGGAGGCTGCGGCATAGCCCAGCTGTCACAGCTTAATATGCAGCAGGTGGGAGTATTGGTAAATTCCATAGTTTCTCTTGATACTATGGCAGATATTGTTATAATAGATACAGGGGCAGGTATTTCGGGGACAGTTCTTGAATTTCTTGTGGCCAGCAATGAAGTGCTGCTCGTCACTACTCCCGAGCCTACTTCCATTACGGATTCGTATTCGCTCCTTAAGTCCCTGAGCAGGCATGAGCGGTTCGATCCGAACAATACCGTGATCAAGATGATAGCCAACCGTGTGGACGACACCCCGGAGGGGCAGCAGCTTTATCAGAAGCTGAATGCGGTTGTTAAGACATATCTGAAGCTTGACCTGGGATTCCTGGGTGTTATACCCAACGACCAGCAGCTGGCCCGTTCCGTCATGGTGCAGAGTCCCATCTGTATCCAGAATCCCAACGCAAAGTCCTCCAGGGCTTTTGCCTCTCTGGCAGCGGTGCTCATGAACAGGGAGGAGACCCAGACGGCTTTCAGAAGAGGTATGTCGGGATTCCTGATGAGCTTTGCCAGAGGCCGGAGATGATAGGAGGTTTAGACAATGCCCGTACTCAGCAGATTTGTCAAGCCCGGAGACAGGGTTGACGTATCACGCATCAGAAAAAATGACAGCATGGATGTGACCCAGTATCAGACCAGGGTGTTTGATATTGTTTCTGATGACGAGATAAAGATAAACATGCCGATGGATGGCAGCAGACTGATCCTTCTGACCATCGGTCAGGAATACCAGCTTTGCTTCTTTACCTCTGCAGGCCTGTATCAGTGTACCGCCGTGGTGAAGGACCGGTACAAAAGCGGTAATATCGTGGTGGCTTCCCTGGAGCTCACCGGAGGCCTTCGGAAGTTCCAGCGCAGGGAGTATTTCAGACTCAACTGCATACTGGATATGAAGTGCACCGATATAGACGCCCAGCAGGAGCTTGATTTTGATAATCATGTGGAATTTTTCGACACTGATTTTGTCATGAAGGACGGAGTGATAGTGGATATCAGCGGAGGCGGTATCCGTTTCACATCCAAAGTACACTATGAGCCGGAGACAAAGATATATTTTGTTTTTTACCTGAATATTGCCAACAGACCTGTGGAGTTCAAGACTCTGGGGATCATCCTTCAGTCCAGACCCATAGCGAACCGCCCCGGAGAATTTGAAAACCGGGTCCAGTTCGTTAATATGCAGGCTGATGACAGAGAGACCATCATACGTTATATCTTTGAGGAAGAACGCAAGATGAGAAGGAAAGAGAACGGTAATGAGTAAAAAAATCTTAATTGTTGACGATTCAGCACTCATGAGAAGAATTGTCTGTGATATAATATCACTTGACAGCAGATTTGAGGTGGAAGATCAGGCCAAAAACGGCATTGAAGCTCTTGAGCTGCTTCGCAAAAAGAGCTATGACGCGGTAGTGCTTGATGTAAACATGCCCAGGATGAACGGTCTTGAGCTTCTGCGCAAGATGCAGGAGGAAAAGATCAAGACCAGGGTCATGATGTTCTCCACCCAGACGGCAAAGGATACCAGAGAGACCATTGAGGCTCTTGAACTGGGGGCCATCGATTTTATCCAGAAGCCGGAAGGCGTGATGGATACGGGAAGTGACGAATTCAAGATGCATTTCCTCACCCTCCTTTCGGTGGTTGCCAGAGCCTACGGGAATGTCCAGCTGGACAAGATCTCCCGCGCAGGTACGCCGTCTTCATCGTCCGCTTCCCAGAAGGGCACTGTTTTCGGCAGACCTTCCGCACAGACGGACAAGAAGGACGGCTTT
>JAEEZH010000080.1 GCA_016288495.1 Lachnospiraceae bacterium | reverse complement strand
TGACACAGCATCGCACTTCTGTCATCCTGAACGAAGGGTGACACAGCATCGCACTTCTGTCATCCTGAACGAAGGGTGACACAGCATCGCACTTCTGTCATCCTGAACGAAGGGTGACACAGCATCGCACTTCTGTCATCCTGAACGAAGTGAAGGATCTTAAATATAAGTGGGAGCATGAATTACAGAAAGGAGACACGATATGCTTAAGGAAGTAACCGGAAACAATTTTGACGAGATAAGCGCAAGCTCAATGGCTCTGGTGGATTTCAACGCCACCTGGTGCGGACCCTGCAAGATGATGGCACCTATTCTCAATGATCTGTCCGAAAGCTATGCGGGCAAGGTGGATTTCTTCGGGGTGGACACGGATGAGAATCAGGATCTGGCGGGACAGTTCGGGATCATGAGTATCCCCACCCTGATCATCTTCAAGGAAGGCAAGGCCGTGGCAAAAAGAGTGGGCGCGGCTTCAAAGGCCGATATTGATGCCTGGATAAAGGATAATATGTGATTTCGCTTCTTGACTTATCATTCCAATGATAATAAAATAGAAGTGTTCGCCGTTTGATACAGGCGATAGGAACAATCAATCAAAACAGGAGGTATTTCATGGCTAATTCATTTTCACTTGATGGAAAAGTAGCACTGATCACGGGCGCATCCTACGGTATCGGATTTGCGATCGCCACAGCTATGGCCGAGGCAGGAGCTACCATCGTATTTAATGACATTAAGCAGGAGCTGGTAGATAAGGGTCTGGCTGCTTACAAGGAGAAAGGCATCGATGCAAAGGGTTATGTCTGCGACGTGACCGATGAGGATGCGGTAAACGCTCTGGTAGCCCAGATCGAAAAGGAAGTGGGAGTGATCGATATCCTGGTAAACAACGCCGGTATCATCAAGAGGATTCCCATGACCGAGATGAGTGCAAAGGACTTCAGACAGGTTATCGATGTGGACCTTAACGCTCCTTTCATAGTATCAAAGGCAGTTATCCCTTCCATGATCAAGAAGGGCCACGGCAAGATAATAAACATCTGTTCCATGATGTCAGAGCTTGGCCGCGAGACTGTTTCCGCATATGCGGCAGCTAAGGGCGGACTTAAGATGCTCACCAGAAATATCTGCTCCGAGTACGGCCAGTACAATATCCAGTGCAACGGCATCGGACCCGGATACATCGTTACCCCTCAGACTGCTCCCTTAAGGGAGATCCAGCCTGACGGCAGCAAGCATCCTTTCGATCAGTTCATCTGTGCAAAGACACCTGCCAACAGATGGCTGCAGCCTGAGGAGCTTGGCGGACCTGCAGTATTCCTGGCATCAGAGGCTTCAAACGGTGTAAACGGTCACATCCTCTACGTGGATGGCGGTATCCTGGCTTACATCGGAAAGCAGCCCGGCTAAAATTTTAATAAGGAATGTGTGACTGACGGAAGTGGAATTGACCACAGGGAGCACATTTGATAAGAGCCGACCGTCTGGGCAGATGAGATGTGATACATCCTTTGTTCAGGCGGTCGTTGACTATTTTTTCGGCTATACCGGGCATGTTAAAAAATTGCAGTGTTAAGTGAGTTCCACAGACGAGGAGAATATTATGAAAAAGGAAGCTTTATCGCAGTTGCTCAAGAGCAACGCCTATCCCGGAAGAGGGATCGTGATCGGCAGATCTGCCGACGGCACAAAGGCCGTGACCGCCTATTTTATCATGGGCAGATCGGTTAACAGCAGAAACAGGGTTTTTGTCGAGGACGGTGAGGGTATCCGCACCCGGGCTTTTGATGAGTCAAAACTCACCGATCCTTCGCTTATCATATATGCGCCCGTAAGGGTATTGAATGAAAATACGATAGTTACTAACGGCGACCAGACAGACACGGTCTATGACGGACTGAAGGCGGGAAAGTCTTTTGAGGAAAGCTTAAGATCCAGGGAGTTCGAGCCGGATGCACCTAATTATACCCCCAGGATATCAGGTGTGATGAGGGTTAAGGACGGGGAGTATTCCTATTCCATGTCCATATTGAAGAGCAATAACGGTGATCCGTCATGCTGCCTGAGATATACCTTTGACACGGATAAGCCGGCAGCGGGCGAAGGCAGGTTCATCCATACTTATATGCAGGACGGAGATCCCCTTCCCTCCTTTGAGGGAGAGCCGGAATTGGTGGAGATAGCCGGTGATATAGACGAATTCACAAAGAATGTGTGGGAGAGCCTCAATGAGGAGAACAAGGTGTCCTTGTTTGTGAGATATATCAACATTGCGGACGGGAGCTTTGAGACAAGGATCGTGAACAAGAATTCGTAACAAATAAATGTCATAAGAATCTTTTGACAGGACAGGAAAGGAGATCGGATATGAACGAATTGGAACTTAAATACGGTTGTAACCCTAATCAGAAGCCTTCAAGGATATTTATGGCGGATGGGAGTGATCTTCCCATAAAGGTGCTTAACGGAAAGCCCGGATATATCAATTTTCTGGATGCCTTTAACGGCTGGCAGCTGGTCAGTGATCTGAAAAAGGCAACGGGTATGTGTGCGGCTGCATCCTTTAAGCATGTGTCACCTGCCGGAGCAGCCATAGCCAATCCTCTGTCTGATACACTTAAAAAGATATATTTTGTGGATGATCTGGGTGAGCTGTCGCCTATCGCCACCGCATACGCCAGGGCCAGGGGCGCGGACCGTATGTCCAGCTACGGTGATTTCATCGCCCTGTCCGATGTGTGCGATGTGTCAGCCGCAAAGCTTATAAAGAGAGAGTTTTCGGACGGAATCATCGCTCCGGGATATGAGCCCGAAGCATTGGAGATCCTTAAGGAGAAGAAGAAGGGCGCTTACGCCGTGATTGAGATAGATCCCTCCTATGTGCCTGAGAAACTGGAGAAAAAGCAGGTGTTCGGCATTACCTTTGAACAGGGCAGGAATGATATAGAGCTCAATGAGGAACTGCTCACCAATGTGGTGACGGATCTTAAGGATCTGCCTGATAGTGCAAAAAAAGATATGCTGGTTTCTTTGATCACACTAAAATATACCCAGTCCAATTCCGTATGTTTTGTGAAGGATGGTCAGGCCATTGGCGTCGGCGCAGGACAGCAGTCCAGAGTGCACTGCGTGCGCCTGGCTGCACAGAAGGCGGACAACTGGCTGCTGCGCCAGTGTCCCAAGGTGCTGGAGCTTCCTTTCAGAACCGATATCAAGAGGGCTGAGAGGGATAATGCCATAGACAATTATATCGGTGAGTACTATATGGATGTGCTCGCTGACGGAGAGTGGGAAAAAGTATTTACCGAAAAGCCCGCAGTTTTCACCGATGAGGAAAAACGTGAGTGGCTGGATCAGATGGAGGGCGTGACCCTGGGATCAGATGCCTTCTTTCCCTTCTCCGATTCCATTGACAGAGGGGCAAAGAGCGGCGTAAAATATGTGGTCCAGCCCGGCGGTTCCATAAGGGACGATCTGGTGATCGATGCCTGCAATAAATATGGAATGGTCATGGTTTGCAACGGTGTCAGATTATTCCATCATTGATCCTCGATCGCTTGTAAAAGGACATAAGGAATTATGAAGTTTAGGAAGAAGAGAAAAGATGTACCGGTTTCGGATGCGCAGATAAAGGCGGCTCAGGAGAAGAAGGCTGCTGAAGAAACTATGTTTTCCGATGCGGCAGAGGCTGTGGCAGAGGCTTCAGATGATGCTGTAGATAGTGTGTCTGAGGTTGTGGCAGAGGCTTCGGGTGATGTTACTGAGGCTGTATCCGAGACTGTGGCTGATGCTGCGGAGACATTGTCCGAGACTGTGGCAGAGGCTTCGGCCGGTGTTGCGGAGACTGTGACGGAAACTGCGGCTGAGACTTTGGCTGATGCAGGGGAGACTGTGTCTGAAGCATCGGATGAAGGTGCGGAGGCTGCAGCTGATCACGACGTGGCCGAAACAGCAGAGAAAGCAGCACAAAAGCCTGTGAAGACACACTGGTGGAATAAGCTCTTCGGCCGGAAGAAGGATAAGAAGGATAAGAAGAGTGCAGAGGAAGCAGCAGAAAAAGCTGCGGAAGAAACAGTGGAAGAAACAGCGGAAGAGGCTGTGGCTGAAGCTGTGGAGGGATCTGTGGAAGAAACAGCGGAAGAGGTTGTGGCTGAAGCTGTGGAGGGATCTGAGGCAGAAACGGCGGCAGAGGCTGTGGTTGAAGCTGTGGAGGAATCTGAGGCAGAAACGACGGCAGAGGCTGTGGCTGAAGCTGTGGAGAGATCTGTGGAAGAAACTGCGGCTGAGGTTGTGACCGAAGCTGTGGAGGAGTCTGCGGCTGAGACTGTGACCGAAGCTGTGGAGAAAACTGCGGAAGAAACTGCAGGGGAAAACGCGGAAGAGAAAAAAGAAGAAGAGGCTTCGGCGGTCGAAGCAACTGAAGAAAGACCTGAAGAAAAACCTGAAGAAAAACCTGCCAAGGTACATTGGTGGAATAAGATTTTTGGCAGTAAGAAGGACAAGAAGGATAAGAAGGATAAGAAGGCTAAGGCTGCAGAGACTACTGAAAGCACAGAACCTGCAGAGGAAACCGAAATAGCTGAAAGTACAGAATCGGCAGAGGGAACCGAAGCGGTGGAAGCTGCAGCGGTGGCCATGGCAGCGGAAAACCCGGAGACTGAGGAAAATCAGGCTGAGAAAGCCGATACTGCTGAAGCTGCGGAAAATACAGAGAAAGATGAAACAGCTGAAGGTGCAGCAGCGGCTGAAGCGGCAGATGTAACGGGATCAGCTGAAAGTACAGAATCGGCAGAGGGAACCGAAGCGGCTGAAGGCACGGAGTCTGCAGAAGGAACTGAAACAGCTGAAGGTGCAGCGGTAGCAGAGGGAACCGAAGCGGCTGAAGGCACAGAGTCTGCAGAAGGAACTGAAACAGCTGAAGGTGCAGCGGTAGCAGAGGGAACCGAAGCGGCTGAAGGTACAGAGGCGGCTGAGGCTGCGGCAGCGGGCGCAGTGGCGGTCGAAGCAGCAGCTGAGGGCAAGAAGAAGTTCTGGGATAGATTTAAAAAGGATAAATCCGGGGAAAAGAAGCCTAAGAAAGAAAAGGTTCCCAAGGAGAAAAAACCCAAAAAGGAAAAGTTGCCGAAGGAAAAGAAAAAGTTTGATCCGGTCAAGCTGGTGCTTATAATCATGCTGCTGGTCCTGCTCCTTCTTTTCGGTATAGCCATTATTTATATCATGTGGTCCGAGGATTATCTTTATCTGGAGGATCTTCCGGTAGTTGGCAAGTATTTTGATGAGGAATACTGGGAGGATGAAGAGGATGAGGATGAGGACGACGAGGATGATGAGGACGACGAAGACGAGGGCTATGAGGAACTCGTATCCATGCTGGAGGATCAGGTCGATGAGCTGAAGGAAGAAGTGTCCGAGCTCAAGGAACGTAATCAGGAACTTCAGGACAAGCTGGTAGAACTGGTGGAAGACGGAAGTATAGATGACGACTGGGACGACGAAGAAGATGATGAAGATGCCGAAGCGGTTGAATCTACCGGTGATGAAGATGACTGGGACGATGATGACTGGGATGACGAGGATGACGATGACTGGGATGATGATGACGACTGGGATGACGACGAGGATGACGATGACTGGGATGATGACGATGACTGGGATGATGAGGACGACGATGACGATGATTCAAAATCATCATCTTCAACATCATCATCTTCGGAAAGGCCTGCGGCCACCAGTTCCGGCGGTCCTCATACCATGACGGACAGAGACGGAAATACCCATACTTTTACCGAGGATGAATGGAATTATCTGGTGGGTCTGTATAAGGGAACAAAGAATCCCACGGCGGTGGCTGAGGATCATACCATTGCCGAATTGCTGTTCCTGCTTTCACGCCGGTGATCCGTCCCTGTTGACCTGAACCGTTTACGGCGCAGGATCCGGCGGACGTGGTCTATGTGATCTGCAGGGATGCCCTGTTAATGATCGGGATAAAAATGAGAGGTGGTTTTGATGCTGTTATCCTTTAGGATGAATAAGGCTTCAAAACCATCTTTTTTTTCTATGAGTTCTGAGGCTTTATCATAGCCCAGCAGCAGGCAGATGGTGGACAGGGCGTCGCAGTCGGCGGATGCGCCTGCAGATGACCTCACGCTGACGCTTAAAAGGTCCGTATCGACGGGATAGCCGGTTGAAGGATCCAGAATGTGGTGATATTTTGTTCCGTCCTTTTCAAAATATCTTTCATAGACACCGCAGGTGACTATGGTCCCGTCGGTGATGGCGGCGGTGGCTGATATTTCGCGACGGTCTGAATAAGGAGTTTCTATTCCTATGATAAAGGGAGTTTTATCGGGCTTTGAGCCGATCACACAGACGTTGCCCCCCAGGTTTACCATGGCTGAAGTCACGCCTTCTTCCTTTAGCAGCGAAGTGATCTTATCGGCACAGTATCCTTTGGCGATGGCCCCCAGATCCAGACGGCTGCCGGGATCCGTAAGCGTTACCGAGTCCTGCCCGTCGGAAATGATGACCTTATGATGATCCACTGTCTTTAATGCTTCGGACAGTTCTTTTTCATCGGGGAGTCTATGGTCGCCTTCTTCATGAAAATCCCAGAGTAACGACACCGCTCCGATAGTCACATCGAAACGTCCCTTTGACAATTCGCAATAGTCCAAAGCTTTGTTGAGCACTTCCATGGTCTCGGGCCGGCAGCTGACCGGCCCTTTGGATGAGTCCCCGTCTGTCTGAGACAGGGCGTAATGGTTGATGAGATAGATATCCGAGCCTTCTTTGGTGGCGGAAAGCAGATCCTCCAGGCGTTCGCATTCCCTGCGGGCGTCTTTCAATACCTCATCTGCCCTGTCTTTGGAAAAACCGGACATATCATATATCGTAATGGAACATACTGTGTCCATGGCGAAGAAGTCCATGGTCACGGGATCGGAAGCAGTAGTGAGCCCTTTTTGGCGTATGACTACTATGCCCATAAATATGAGGATCATAAGGATCGAGCAGATTGTGTAGATGTTTGATCTGTTTTTCATTTTAGGATCCGCCGCCGTCCGAGCTGCCGGCGCTGAACGACTTTAAAAAAGGTGGCAACAAAGAGGATTATTTCGTTTTTTCGGGTCTGTATAAAGAAACCCTGTATCTATGCGCCTTGCAGTAGATACAGGGGTCTTCACGAGATGAGACACGCGGGAATCGAACCCGCGACAACTTGATTAAAAGTCAAGTGCTCTACCGACTGAGCTAGTGTCCCATATTAATTAATGGGCCGATGATACCGGCAAGCAGGGCTAGCCGGATTCGAAC
>JAEEZH010000079.1 GCA_016288495.1 Lachnospiraceae bacterium | reverse complement strand
TATTCTGTTCGGACCAGGATATGGCCACGGAGGTGATGTATTTAATATTGGCCTTGTTGATATTGGCACAATACTCCACCAGGTATTCTATCAGGTCTACCGGGAACTTCAGAGTGTCATGAATGAACAGTAGATTGTTCAGGTCATTCATGTTCAGCGTCTTGTTCAGGTAGTGCTGTGTCATGTATATGAGATTCGTCACATCCTCCCGGCTCTTGAAGCTGTTCATCTGCTCAAGGGTGAAAAACTGGGTGGTACCGGTGGGAGTCTCCTTTAGATCCGCCTTTTCCCTGGTCCTGCGCTCCGTGCTCTTAGGTATGGCGACGTGCCTGCAGGTATTGAGGCAGATGCCCGTGACATTGTGGGAATCGTCAAAGGTAACGGACAAAAGTCCCTTTTCGTCCAGATAGACCAGTGCCCTCAGGACGTCCTTTTCCATATAATTGAATTTGTCCGCGATGGAAGAGACATCCACTGTCTGGCCCCTGTTGAGACACTGTAAAAGATACAGGTAAACCTTTACCTGTGATTCGTTCGCCTCACTCATGTAGTCGTCAATGAAGGCGTCAGGTACCGGAGTGTGACTGTCACTCTCTGATTGAAGTAATATCTGTGCCATTTATATCAGCCCTTTTCGATTGGATTTTGGTCAAAGCAAAGGTATTATAGCACAGCATATTCCATTTGCAAAATTAAATACCGGCCGTATTTAATGGGATTACCGACATGTGGATAATGTGGATTTCGTTGAAAAAGCCCTGCTGATGTCTAAAATGCTTGATGAGAAATCAACGGACTTATCCACCGAAATTATGTAAATTTCCGTGGATAATGTTGATAAGTGGGTATTAATCTTCGGATAAAACCTTTTCTCCTATTTTATAGACATCGCCTGCCCCCATGGTTATTAACAAGTCTCCCTGTGATAAATTTTTTTTGAGAAATTTTTCAATTTCGGAAAAACTGTCAAAGCAAAGTGCGTCGTGCCCCTTTTCTTTCATGCATAGTGCCAGTGTGTGGGAGCTGATGCCCAGATCGTCAGTTTCCCTGGCAGGATATATGGGGGCCAGGATCACTGTCCGGTCCTCACCCGTGCACAGGGACAGGGCTGAGGCAAAATCCTCCATAAAGGCTTTTGTCCTGGTGAAGGTGTGAGGCTGGAACACGCAGAATACTCTTTTATGGGGAAGGTCGTCAAGTGTGGAGAGGGTGGCGCGTATCTCGGTGGGATGATGGGCATAGTCGTCCATTACCGTGAAGCCGTTCTTTTCTCCCTTGAGCTCGAAGCGCCTTTCGCTGCCCCTGAAGGAGGCAAGTACTTCCCTCGCGGTATCTCTGTCGATGCCGGCGCAGTCCGCAAACGCGATGAGTGCCAGTGCGTTATAGACATTATGCCTGCCGAAGACCCCTAAGGTGAAGCGTTCCTGCTTTTGGCCTTTAACATACAGATCGAAGGAAGGATGACCGGCTTCATAGGTGATGTCAGCGGCCATGTAGTCATGATCTCCCGAAAGGCCGAAGGTGACTACCTGTCCTTTTACTTCTTCGGTGATATAACCGGGATCGTCTATCTCGCCGTTTATTATCAGCGTGCCGTCGGAGGGCAGAAGAGAGGCAAAGCGTCTGAAGGACGAGCGTATATCGTCCAGATCCTTGAAGAAATCCAGATGATCTGCTTCTATATTAAGAATGATCTCAGTCTTCGGGAAAAAGTCCAGAAAGCTGTTTGTATACTCGCAGGCTTCGGTGACAAAGTAGTCGGAACCGCCCAGACGGAAATTGCTGCCGATGGAGGGCAGGATACCGCCGATGGAGAGGGTGGGATCCTTGCCGGCGCTCATCAAAAGCTCCGATACCATGGAGGTGACGGTGGTCTTGCCGTGGGTCCCGGCTATGGCTGCAGGGTATTTGTACAGCTTCATGATCTGGCCCAGGAGCTGCGCCCTGGTCATGAGGGGAATGCCCTTTTGACGGACGGCCATAAGCTCCGGATTATCTTCGTGTATGGCGGCGGTCATGACCACCAGATCGATGTCGTCTGTTATGTTCTCAGCCCGCTGTCCTATGTTGATCAATGCTCCCAGGGAAGTCAGATGCTCTGTCAGTTGTGACGGGTTCATGTCAGAACCGCTGATCCGGTATCCCTTCCTGATGAGCAGTTCTGCCAGGGTGCTCATGCTGATCCCTCCGATGCCGATGAAGTGGATGAGGGAACCGGGGGCGATGAAATCTATCTTTTCCATAATATGTTCTCCTGATTTTGTAGATATATAAATATTTCGCTCGGGATTTAAGATTCTTCGTCACTTCGTTCCTCAGAATGACAAAATCAGATGTCATTCTGAGCGGAGCGAAGAATCTTAAAAGGATCTTTCATTATTCCCGGCATTATCTCTGAACAGATACAATGATACAACAAATTGTGGCAAAAATAAAGGGAAACACCATATAAAGGTCTTAACACAAAGCGAAAAAAGTGTTATATTATTTCTATACATTTTTATCAAGATCAGGAGAGGGTATATGGTAAAAAAGGAAATGATAGCCATGCTTCTGGCGGGGGGCCAGGGCAGCAGGCTGGGAGTTCTGACCACGAAGGTCGCTAAGCCCGCCGTTTCTTTTGGCGGCAAATATCGTATTATCGATTTTCCTCTGAGTAACTGCATTAATTCCGGAGTGGATACGGTGGGTGTGCTCACCCAGTATCAGCCGTTGCGTCTGAATACCCATATAGGTATAGGCATACCCTGGGATCTGGACCGGAATATAGGCGGAGTGACCATACTTCCTCCCTTTGAAAAGAGCGTCAGCAGTGAATGGTATACGGGCACGGCAAATGCCATCTACCAGAATATAGAATATATGGACAGCTTTAATCCCGATTATGTGCTGATCCTTTCCGGGGATCACATATATAAGATGGATTACGGCGTGATGCTGGATTTCCATAAGAGTATGGACGCCACCGTCACCATAGCCGTCATGCCGGTGCCCTATGAGGAGGCCGGACGTTTCGGGATCATGATCACGGATGATGACAAGCGCATCACCGATTTTGAGGAGAAGCCGGATAATCCCCGGTCCAACCTGGCTTCCATGGGTATATATATCTTCTCCTGGCATGTGCTGCGGGATGCGCTCATAGCGCAGTCTGACCAGCCGAACCTGGATTTCGGCAAGCATATCATCCCCTATTGCCACGACAAAAAGGAGAGGATGTACGCCTACGAGTTTAACAGTTACTGGAAGGATGTGGGTACCCTGAACTCATACTGGGAAGCCAATATGGAGCTCATAGACATCATTCCCGATTTCAATCTTTATGAGGAATACTGGCGCATCTACACAAAGAGCGATACCCTTCCTCCCCAGTACATATCATCGGATTCCGTGGTTGAGAGATGTATCATAGGCGAAGGCTCTGATATTGCGGGTAAAGTCTATAATTCCGTGATCGGCTGCGGCGTCACCATCGGAAAGGATACCATAGTCAGGGATTCCATCATCATGAATGAGACGGTGATAGGAGAGGGCTGTGAGATATATAAGGGTATAGTGGCGGAAAATGTGGAGATAGGAGATCATGTGAAGCTGGGCTTCGGCGACGAGGTGACCAACGAGACGGATCCCCATATCTATAATCACGGGATAGCCACCGTGGGAGAGAGATCTGTGATCCCCTCCGGCGTATCCATAGGCAAAAATGTAGTCATCTCGGGAGTCACCGCACAGAAGGATTATCCCAATAACCGTCTGGAAAGCGGGAAGACTCTGATAAAGGGAGGTGATAAGCGATGAGAGCACTGGGTATCATCCTGGCGGGCGGCAATAATCACCGCATGAAGGAATTATCTCAAAAGAGGGCCATTGCGGCCATGCCCATAGCAGGCAGTTATCGCAGTATCGATTTCTCCCTCAGCAATATGACCAATTCACATGTCCAGAAGGTGGCGGTGTTCACCCAGTTCAATGCCAGGAGCCTGAACGATCACCTTTCGTCATCGAAATGGTGGGACTTTGGACGTAAGCAGGGAGGACTTTATGTCTTTACCCCCATCATGACCACTGAGAGCAGTTACTGGTACAGGGGTACGGCTGATGCCATTTATCAGAACATAGACTTCCTTAAGAATTCTCACGAGCCCTATGTGATAATAGCCTCCGGAGACGGCATCTACAAGATGGATTACAATAAGCTCCTGGAATACCACATAGAGAAAAAGGCCGACATCACCGTAGTATGCAAGGATCTGGATAAGGATGAGGACGTGGAGCGCTACGGTATCATAAAGATGGCAAAGGATAACCGTATCACCGAATTCGAGGAAAAGCCCGTGGTGGCAAAGACAAATACGGTATCCTGCGGTATCTATGTGATCAGGCGCCGTCAGCTCATCGAGCTTATCGAGAAATGTGCCGAAGAAGACAGGTATGATTTTGTCAGGGATGTTTTGATCAGATACAAGGATCTGCGCCGCATCTATGGCTACAAGCTGAAGGACTACTGGAGAAACATAGCCACGGTGGATGATTATTACCGTACCAACATGGATTTCTTAAGATCCGAGGTGAGAGAATACTTCTTCAAAACTTACCCGGATGTCTATTCAAAGGTTGACGATTTGCCGCCGGCAAAATATAATGTAGGAGCGAACATCAGGAACAGCCTGATATCTTCCGGCAGTATCATAAACGGTACGGTGGAGGATTCCATCCTGTTCAAGAAGGTGTTTGTGGGGAATAACTGTTACATAAAGAATTCACTGATCCTCAATGATGTATATATCGGGGACAATGTCCATATAGAGAACTGTATCATCGAGAGCCAGTGTACCATCAACAGGGATTCTTATTATAAGGGCGAGAACGGTATCCGTGTCCTCACGGAAAACGTCGATCGCTACGGTATCTGATTACTCCCGGGTCATAGGGGTTATGACAGGTTGTAAATTATAAAACTAAAACAAAAGAAAGGGGCAAAAATGAACATTACAGATGTGCGCATGAGAAAGATCAACAAAGAAGGGAGGATGAAGGCAGTAGTTTCCATTACCATAGATGACGAGTTTGTGGTACATGATATAAAGGTGATAGAGGGAGACGATGGCTGTTTTATTGCGATGCCCAGCCGTAAATCAATGGACGGGGAATATCGCGATATAGCCCATCCCATAAATACTGCCACCAGGGAGCGGCTTCAGAAGATGATCCTTGAGAAGTATGAGGATGCGCTGGTAAACGGTTTTGACGAGCCGCTTAAACAGTAAAAGAAACTGATGACTGCTTCATAAACAGTTTGATCAAGCCGCGTTTGCCGCCGCAGGGAGACAAATGCGGCTGTTTGTTGTTACCCGGGGATCATATGTTATGTATATAATAGCAGGTCTGGGAAACCCCGAAAGAAGATATGACAATACCCGTCATAACATAGGCTATGAGGTGATCGACGCCATTTCGGATGAGTACCGTATAGATTTGAATATGGATAAGCACAGGGCTATCTGCGGAAGGGGCATCGTGGAGGGAGAAAAAGTCCTTCTGATGAAGCCGCTGACCTATATGAATCTTTCAGGTCAGGCCATAGTCTCAGCGCTTTCGTATTATAAAGAGGATCCTTCGGATTCTCTTTTGGTGCTGTGCGATGATGTGAACCTGCCCTGTGGCATGATACGCATCAGGGAAAGAGGCAGCGCCGGCGGCCACAACGGCCTTAAGAACATCATTGCCCTTACCGGTTCTGAAGACTTTAAACGCATAAGGGTGGGAGTGGGTGAAAAGCCCCCCCGCTACGATCTGGCGGACTGGGTGCTGGGCCATTACAGCCCACAGGACAGGACGCTGATGGATGAGGCCATAGGGGATGCGGTGAAGGCTGCGGCCCTGACAGTGACGGGGGACATTGCGAAGGCGATGAATCTGTATAACAAGAAGAAAGATTCTTCGTCACTTCGTTCCTCAGAATGACAACATCTATACTCTCTGTCATCCTGAGCGGAGAATCCTGTACCCTCTGTCATCCTGAGCGGAGAATCTTGTACCCTTTGTCATCCTGAGCGAAGAATCTTGTACCCTTTGTCATCCTGAGCGGAGAATCTTGTACCCTCTGTCATCCTGAGCGGAGAATCTTGTACCCTTTGTCATCCTGAGCGGAGAATCTTGTACCCTTTGTCATCCTGAGCGAAGCGAAGGATCTTAGAAAATAGAAATAAAGCATGACTATGAGAAAAGCACGGTTTCTGTCACCCCTTGAGGATTTTGGCGAGATCGAAGAGATAAAAAAGGATATAGTAAAGCAAAAGGGAGTGGTCGACATAGAGGGATGCCTGGAAACACAGAGGCTCCACCTTATGTACGGCCTTCCTTTTATCGGAAAAAAAGAGATAAAAAAGCGTCTGGTGGTGACTTATGATGAGATAAGAGCCAGACAGCTTTTGGATGATTACAGATTCTTTGATCAGGATGCCGTGTATTATCCTGCGAAGGATCTGATGTTTTTTCAGGCTGATATCAAGGGTAATCTTCTGACAAAGGAGAGGATGGAGGCGCTCAGGGTCATGGCATCCGGGGACTCCTGTACTCTTATCACCACGGTGGATGCCCTTATGGAGCATATGCCCGGGCCCGGAATGATCAGGGACAATATCATTACCCTGGGTGTGGGCGATGCCCTGGATGAAAAGGAGCTTTCGGCTACCCTTGTAAGACTGGGGTATGAGAGGATGACCCGTGTTGAGGATGTGGGTCAGTTTGCCATGAGAGGCGGCATAGTCGACGTTTTTTCCATGACAAAGGACAATCCCTACAGGATAGAGCTCTGGGGGGACGAGGTCATCTCTATCAGAGCCTTTGACTGTGAGAGCCAGCGCTCCGTCGAAGATCTTCAGAGTATCGAGATATTGCCGGCCAGGGAGCTCATCCTTTCCAATGAGGAGAAGCTTAAGGGACTTTTACGGATAGAGGAGGAGGCAAAGGCTCTTTACGAAAAGCTCAGGGGTGAATTTAAGACTCAGGAAGCACACCGGATAGACGAGAGTGTAAAGGAACTGAGGGAGAGCATCACTCAGGGCTTTTTTGTGGATCTGGATGCTTTCATGCCCTATTTTTGTACTCAAAGATGCAGTATACTGGATTTCTTTGACAGAAAGGATACCCTTGCCTTCCTGGATGAGCCCCTGCGGGTGTTCGAGAAGGGCAAGGCCATAGAAAACGAGTTCAAGGAAAACATGCAAAGCCGGGCAGGAAAGGGATACGCCCTGCCGGGGCAGGCGGATATACTCTATCCTGCGGAAAATATCTTCGCCAGGCTGGAAACCTTTATGAGCTGCGGCCTGTATACCATCAGACAAAGGTCCAACCCCGCGTACAGGGCGGTGAATGCCTATCACATGACCGTAAAACAGGTCAATTCCTACAACAACAGTTTTGACGCCCTGGTGGGAGACCTGGAAAGATACGTAAAGAATAAATACCGCATCCTGTTGATCTCGCCCTCTGTCTCCAGGGGTAAAAGAATGGCGGATGAGCTTCTGGAAAAGGGCTTTACCGCCTTTTACAGCGAGAGCGACGACAGGGTACTGAAAAGCGGCGAGATAATGATCACAAAGGGCCAGCTTTCCAGGGGCTTCGAATATCCCCTGACCGGCTATGTGGTCATCTGTGAAAGCGATATCTTTACCCGGAATATCCGCAAGCGTCCCAGAAAAAAGGATTTCCACGGTATGACCCGGGACGCCTTTATGCAGCTTAACGTGGGGGATTATGTGGTCCATGAGAGCCACGGGATAGGGATATACCGCGGAATAGAGCAGATCACTGTGGATAAGGTGGTCAAGGATTATATGAAGATCAGCTACCGGGATGACGGGAATCTGTATATTCCGGCCACCGATTTTGCATATATCCAGAAATATGCTTCCGCGGATGCGAAGAAGCCAAAAATAAACAAGCTGGGTACTGCCGAATGGTCCAGGACAAAGAGCAGGGTTGTCACTGCCGTGGATGAAGTGGCAAGGGACCTGGTGCTTTTGTATTACAAACGCCGTGAGAACAAGGGCTTTGTCTACGGAGAGGACACCGTATGGCAGAAGGAATTTGAGGAGATGTTTCCTTATGAGGAGACGGGAGACCAGCTTCGGGCCATAGAGGATACGAAAAAGGATATGATGAGCCCGAAGATCATGGACAGGCTCATCTGCGGGGACGTGGGCTTCGGAAAGACGGAGGTGGCCCTGAGGGCTGCGTTCAAGGCAGTCCAGGAAAACAAACAGGTGGCCTTCCTGGTGCCTACCACCATCCTGGCTTCCCAGCATTACAATAATTTTGTCCAGAGGCTCAAAAATTTCCCGGTGAGGGTGGAGCTGATGTGCAGGTTTAAAACTCCCGGACAGCTAAAAAAAACAGCCGCAGATCTGGAAAAGGGTCTGGTGGACATCGTGGTGGGAACCCACAGGATACTTTCAAACGATGTGAAGTTCAAGGACCTGGGACTTCTGGTCATAGATGAGGAGCAGCGCTTCGGCGTGGCCCACAAGGAAAAGATAAAAAAGCTTAAGGAAAACGTGGATGTGCTGGCGCTTTCGGCTACGCCCATCCCCCGTACGCTTCACATGTCCATAGCCGGGATCAGGGACATGAGCCTTCTGGAGGAGGCTCCGGATGACCGCATGCCGATCCAGACCTATGTCATGGAGTTCAATGAAGAGATGATCCGCGAGGCCATCAGCCGTGAGGTGAAGCGCAACGGCCAGGTTTATTACGTATATAACAGGATAAACACCATAGCCCAGGTGGCGGCTATGGTGCAGGAACTGGTACCCGAGGCCAGGGTGGAATACGCCCACGGCAGGATGAATGAAAGCCGTCTGGAGGAGCTGATGGCCGATTTTGTCAACGGTGAGATAGATGTGCTGGTGTCCACCACCATAATCGAAACGGGACTGGATATACCGAACGTCAACACCATAATCATCCATGACAGCGACCGCATGGGTCTGTCTCAGCTCTATCAGCTCCGGGGCAGGGTGGGCCGTTCCGGGCGCACGGCCTATGCCTTTCTGATGTATAAAAGGGATAAGCTGTTAAGGGAGGAGGCCCAGAAGCGCCTTTCTGCCATCAGGGAATTCACGGACCTGGGCTCGGGCTTTCGGATAGCCATGAAGGATCTGGAGATAAGAGGGGCGGGAAATATCCTGGGAAAGAGCCAGCACGGCCACATGGAGGCAGTGGGTTACGAGCTGTACTGCAAGCTCCTGAATGAAGCGGTCAAAAAGGTGATGCCGGATAAAGAGGGCAAGGGCAGCATTCCTGTACTCGAGTATGACACGACGGTGAATATCTCGGCAGACGCATTTATACCCGGAGGCTATATCACCAACGAGTCCATGAAGCTGGATATGTATAAGCGGATAGCCGCCCTGGAGGATCCGGATGAAGCTACGGATCTTTTAAGCGAGCTTAAGGACAGGTTCGGTCCGGTGCCTGAGAGCGTGACCAATCTGGTGGATATATCCCTTCTCCGCGCCCTGGCCCATGAGTGCTACATGGAAGAGGTAAACGAGAACAGGGATTTCCTGGAGTTTAAGCTGTATCCCAAGGCACCCATAGATCCGGCGGCCATAATGGAGATACTTTCCCACTTTGAGGGCAGGATGTCCTTTAAAAACGGGGAAAAGCCTGCCCTCATTTACAGGCGCACCGGGGAGGATGCCCCCATTCTGACCCGGGCTAAGACCCTGCTTGAGGCGATGGAAAAAATCCTTCGCCCTTAAGTCCAAGGGAACACATTTGATAGTCATTCTGAGCGAAGCGAAGAATCCTTCTGAATGATACAGGTGGACAAAAAATACCGAATAAGCATCGAATCTGACCGAATAGTCATAAAAGTGAAATACTTATCAAAATCAACAAAAACGTCAATCCGTTAATCCGTATTATTTCCGAATGAATACTCAGAAGGAGGTAATCAGATATGTTAAACAGAAAATATTTTAAAAAGCTGGCAGCCTGCCTGTCCATGGTAATGGCATTTACGGCTCTGCCCGGTACTTTCATCCAGGCCGCTCAGGTGACTGAAGAGGATGTTCTGGGTGAGCTCGATGTGTTGACTATTAAAGATAATGATCCTTTATTTAAGGTGAGCTGTTGTTGGGTGGATCGTACCGGTAAGACGAGTATGGTGATCACTGTTAACGGTACGGATAAGGCAGCCGAGAAGAGACTTACGTATCCGGATATACTGGTTCTTGATCCCAACAGAAAGGTCTATGATTTTGGAAGGGCCACTTATAAGGGAAAGACATATGATCTTTTAGAGTACAATACAGCGAATACGGCTGATAAGGAGCAGTTTTCCCGGAATGGAGATGATTTTACCATCAAACTGTCTTCTTATGCGCTTGATAAATCTGTTTCCGCTCCCCAGACCGGCGCTGAGCTTCTGGTGTTTGTTGAGGGGCATAATAAGGACTATACTTCAACGGTTCATTCCAATCCCATAACCATCAGGGTTCCTGAGGTTGGCAAGAAGGAGTTCTTCTCTGTAAATGATGGCAAGCCCGATGAGGATAAGGACAAGGATAAGGACGAGGATAAGGATAAGGACAAGGACGAGGATAAGGACAAGGATAAGGACAAGGATAAGGTTACCGTAAGCGATGATTCTTCTTCCGTAAGCCAGGGTCTGGTAGGCCCCATGGTAGATAAGGGCATTAAGACCACGGTTAAGGATGAAAAGGGTAACCTTCTTGTAAGCAAAGTACTTGCTCCCGAATGGATCACTTATAACGGCACGACCCATAAGACCCAGTATGATAAGACAGGCAAGAAGGTGACCAATGATATCACTGTTGAAATACAGGGTTCCGTATCCGGACTTGCTACCCCCAAGGTTAAGGTCAAGAACTCCAGGAAGGTATCCGGAAACAAAGGGGATAAGAAGAGATGCTATGTAAATCTCAGCTTTAAGGCAAATAAGGGTGCTACAAAGGAGCAGAAAGATCTTGTCAAGCTTCTCAATAAGGAGCTTAAGAACCAGAACATCTATGTGGATATGAGACAGGCTGATCTTTCAAAGGCTAAATTTGAGTATAAGACCGATAAGAAGAACACAAAGATCACCAAGCTCACCGCTAATATCAATGGTTATACCTTCAAGTTGAGCAAGAAAGAGTACACATTTAAACCTGTTACGTCAGGCGGATATGAGCTCAACTTTAGCGGTAACTTCAAAGGAACTGCCCAGGTTAAATAATATCAGGTAAATAATCAGATCCGGATTGATTGATGATCGAAGGCGTATCCCGACCGAAAGGTTCGGATACGCCTTTTTTGTGAGTACTTGACAACCTGACGGACGGTATATACAATTTTTGGTTGTAAGTATATTACAGATGCTATACAGGGAAATTTTGATTATAAATAAAAGATGAAGATATGTCTGGTCGGCTCGTCAGGAGGCCATCTCACACATTTATATATGTTAAAGCCTTTCTGGTCAAAGCATGACAGGTTCTGGGTGACTTTTGACAAGGAGGACGCGGTCTCCCTCCTTAAGGGTGAGAGGATGATACCCTGTTATTATCCGGCTAACAGGAGCCTTTGGGGTCTTATCCTAAATACAAAGCTGGCCTTTAAGGTGCTTTCAAAGGAACGCCCCGATCTGATCATATCATCCGGAGCCGCAACAGCCGTCCCCTTTTTTTACATAGGTAAGTTATTTGGTGCAAAGACTGTCTGTATCGAGGTCTTTGACCGTATTGACCGTTCGACCCTTTCCGGACGGCTGGTATATCTTGTTGCAGATAAATTCATAGTTCAGTGGGAGGATATGAAGAAAATCTATCCGAAGGCGGTTTTTCTCGGGAGTATTTTCTGAAAAAGGCGCTGTGGCGCCCTGCGATCCTGTGGGTAATGGTAAATGATCTTTGTGACAGTGGGAACCCATGAGCAGCAGTTTGACAGACTGGTGGGTTATATGGATAAATGGGCCGGCAGCCATGATGAGGAGGTGGTCATCCAGACCGGATATTCCTGCTATGAGCCGCAGAACTGCCGGTGGAGCAGGCTGTATCCATATTGGAAGATAAAAGACCTGGCAGAGGAGGCCAGGCTTGTGATCTCTCACGGAGGGCCCTCAAGCTTCATCCTGCCCCTGTACTTTGGCAGGATCCCCATAGTCGTGCCCCGTAAGGCAGGCCTGGGCGAACATGTAAACGACCATCAGGCTGAATTCTGCAGGGAGCTTGAAAAGCGATGGGGCAATATCATCGTAGTCGGGAATATCGCCGATCTGGGAGACGTGATAGACAGGTATTATGAGATCACAAAGAATATGAGAACCGATTTCACAGGCAATAATGAAGAGTTTTGCAGGGGATTTGAAAAAATAGCGAAGGAGCTTTGTAAGATATAGCATGATCTCTCGTAAAGAAGGACAGTTGACCGATAAAATATTGGACAAAGCTGTGATCATCGCGCTTATAGTGCAGATGGCCTTTATTCTGTATATGAATCTTTTCCGGGCGGATACCATCATAGATTATGATTCGTCCAGCGCCTATATGCATGAAATGGAGATGGGAAGCCAGGGCAGGATCTTTCCTTCGGAGTATGGATATCAGGCATCCATGGATCTTGACAGTGCATCGCTTATTTCGGCACTTCTTTATCATTTCACCGGGGATATCTTTTTGTCCAGAGGCATTGCCAATACCCTGGTGGTATTTCTTTATATCTATGTTGTAAAATGTATCCTTGACAATATCCGGATTTCGGTAAGGTGGAAAAGGTTCTGTATTTTACTGTTTTTCATCCCCTACAGCATGACCATGCTGGGATACTGGCGGATGCTTTTTGCCGGGGGCGGGTTTTTCGCCTTCAGGGCACTGGTGCCACTCCTTCTGATCAGTCTGGTGCAGGATATTGATAAGGGAAAGGCCTTCAGTAAATATGCATTGAGGATTGTCCTTTTGATCATCATAGTATTTTTAACAGGCCTCAGCAGCGGGGCTTATCTTTGTCTTTGTGCAGTGTTCCCCCTTATCCTGTGGGAAGCGGTGAGCTCGTTTTTAAAGGGAGATTACGGATATATAAAGTCAAAAAGAACAGCCATCGCCCTTGCTGCACTGTTGGCTGCCGTTATGGGCATGGCTCTTCAGAAGGCAGTGGGCTTTTCTTCCACTGCGGACGGTAAGTACATTCTTACTTCGGAAAAATGGGCCGGTGCGCTGCTGGCAGGCTTTGCCGGTCTGTTTGAGTTGTTCGGGGGACTGACCATCCATGAGCAGGTAAAACTGTTTTCCGCCGAAGCCGTGGGTACGGCCTTCTGTTTCGCGGCCACCTGCATCCTGATCGCCGCGATAGTATATACCCTTGTGACATGCATAAAGAAAAAAGATATATCAAACATGAAGGGATATATTTTCTCGGTCATGCTGGTAAATATGATGATGTTCGGTTTCCTCGATCTTAAATACGGGGAGACTGTTTTTGAAAGCAGGTATCATCTGATCCCCATGCTGCCCTCCTTTTTCCTGCTGGCCATGCTGCTGGAGGAGCTTTCAAAAGGTGGAAGGCTTAAAAGGCTGCAGATACAGACCCTTCAGATCCTGGTCATGGGGATTTTTGCTGCGGTCCTGCTTTACGGCGATGCCCAGTGGGTATATGCAAAGACAGCCCTTGGATCCGGCAAACTGAAAGAACTCAACCGGATCATGGAGGATGAAGGGATCAAAACTGCGTTCATTGTGGGAGATGATAACAAGGTTCTGGGAAGAAAGCTCAGAGTCTACAGCCGGGATATACATTATATTGTGCTAAGTGACGGCGCCCTGTCGGCACGTCAGACCACCTTCGGAGGGACTACGCGGTATCTGGATAATACCATGCAGGAGGGCAGGGCAGCCATCATAGCTTCGAAAGAGGCGTATGAAACCCTGCCGGTTTATCTTGTGAAAGATATGGAATACTTAAGGGAATATGACGGATTACAGATATATGCAGCTCATGAGAGCAGGTTTGACTGCGTGGGCGGCCCTGTCGCCGGAAAGGACAGGGTGGTGGATCTTCCCTATTCACCGGGTTATACCTGGGATAACGCCCTGATAGATGATGAGGGGACCCTCGTGATGAAGTCCGGGGGAGGAAGCCTTGCCGCCTCATATGAGGTTGTTGCCGGGACCTGGGAGTATACTGTTTATTATGATATGGCTGATGGATCCGGTGACGCTTTTGCTAAGATCCGGGTCGGAGATTCAGAGCCGGTATGCGCAGCACTTGATCCGGCGTCGGATCATGTCAGAGTTTCCGATATAGTCACGACGGAGGGACAGACAGTCAGCTTCATCGTAAGCGCACCGGAAGGTACAAGGATCAGAAGTATCGAGATCAACAGAGAAGAATGATGAAAATACTTATATTTGCTGAGGTCTATTATCCCGATGTGATGGGGGGCGGCGAATTATCAACAAAACAGATGGCGGAGGATCTGGTTAAAAAAGGGCATGAGGTGGTGGTTATCTGCCTTGGAAAGAAAAGCCTTGATGAGAAACAGAACGGGGTTTTGATAAAGAGAAAGTATGTCAAAGGCTTAAGTGAGCATTTTCTCAGCAACACAAAGAATAACAGTATCCCGGATCCTTTCTCGACGATTGATAAGATCATAAGGAAAAGGGGAGATCTTTATCAGAGTAAAAAATGGTATGAAAAATACAGAGCTCTGATAAAAAATGAAGCTCCGGATCTGGTCCACACGGTATCGCCCATGTCATATCTGGGCCGGCTGAATCTGTGGAAGGCGGCCTG
>JAEEZH010000078.1 GCA_016288495.1 Lachnospiraceae bacterium | reverse complement strand
GTCACGGTGTATTCCTTGTATACGCTGATGAGCTCGCCGCCGGATCTGTCATCTCCCCGGTCTATGCCCAGAAACTCTTCGAGGGCGCTCTGTTTCATGGATGAGAGCTTCAGAAAACCCTTGTAGGGGCGAAGGCGCTTGTACAGATCCAGACCCTCAAAGGTCCTCATATCGTAAGGAAGACCCAGGATGACTATACGATCCTGGAGGAAGGGGATGTCAAAACGGTTGCCGTTAAAATGGATCAGTTTCTTGTACTTTTTGGCGAAGTTGAAGAAACTGTAGATCACCTGCTCCTCGTCCTGATCGGACTCGGCTATCCACTGGATGCAGTAGAAGCTGTTCTTGAGGTAGTAGGCACAGCCTATCATATATACGGAGTCTCTTGAACTGTTAAGACCTGTGGTCTCTATATCCACAAAAAGCAGATCATCCTGTAGATTTCCCAGTTTTTCATAAGGGTATGTGGACAGGTCTGTTTTTAACTGACTTTTGATGGTTTTCATGACATCTCCTTACAGATAAAATTCACTCACAATATTTTACCACAGAATTTAAAGAAACAATAGTATTTTTTTTTATTTTAAAGTATAATATTCAAGTAGTTGTTTTTTAAATAATAAAAAGGCAATGGAGTTAAAATGAGTTATACATTCAAAGGCGGTATTCACCCCCCTGACGGGAAGGATCTTTCAAAGGACAAAGCGATCCGGGATTATCTCCCCAAGGGTGAGGTGGCTATTTTTTTGTCCCAGCATATAGGCGCTCCTGCCAAATGCATAGTCAATAAGGGAGACAGGGTACTCAGGAATCAGCTGATCGCCGAAGCAGGCGGTTTTATCAGTGCCAATATCCATTCGTCGGTCTCGGGCACGGTAAAGGCTATAGATAAAAGGCGCACTCCTACGGGTGATATGGCAGATGCTGTTATAATCGAGAATGACGGAGCATACGAGACTGTCCCGGTTGAAACAGAAGACGACATTGATAAGCTCAGCCGTGAGGAGATCATCAGCCGGGTTGCCGCAGCCGGAATAGTGGGAATGGGCGGCGCCGGTTTCCCGACGAACGTGAAGCTGTCACCGAAGGAGCCTGATAAGATCGATCACATTATAGTGAACTGTGCGGAGTGTGAGCCTTATCTGACTTCTGACTACCGTATGATGCTGGAGCACGGAGAGGATCTGGTGCAGGGACTGTCCATCATCCTTAGGTTATTTGATAACGCAAAGGGCGTCATAGCCATAGAGGACAACAAGCCCGACTGCATAGCCCATATGGAAAAGCTGTGTGAGAAGGAAGAGCGGATAAGCGTTTATTCCCTCATCACCAAGTACCCCCAGGGCTCTGAGCGTCAGCTGATCAATGCCGTGACCAAAAGACGGGTCACGTCGAAGATGCTTCCCGCAGACGCAGGCTGCATAGTGAACAACGCGGACACAGTCATCGCCATCTGTAATGCAGTGACAAAGAAGCTTCCTCTTATCGAGCGTATAGTCACCATGACGGGAGACGGCATCGGAGAGCCCATCAATCTGAAGGTGCCCATAGGCACTAACCTTTCTGAACTTATAGAGGAAGCCGGCGGCATGAAAGACGGCGTGGAAAAGATAGTCTGCGGTGGCCCCATGATGGGCTTTGCCATGTTTGATACCGCAGCCTATGTGACCAAGACCACCTCGGCCCTTTTGTTCATGAAGGAGGATGCGGTCTCGAAGGAAGAGCCTTCAGCTTGCATTAACTGCGGCCGGTGTGTGGACGCCTGTCCTTCACGTATCCTTCCGGTGAAGCTGGCTGCTTTTGCCGATCACGGCGATGAGGAAGCCTTCAGGGAATATGACGGTATGGAGTGCATGGAATGCGGATGCTGCTCCTATGTATGTCCGGCCAAACGCCACCTGACCCAGTCTATAAAGACCATGCGCAGACAGTGCATGAAGAAAAAGTGAAAGATAATTATGGATAATAAAATCAACGTATCATCAAATCCCCATATACGGAGCAGTGCAAAGACCTGGAAGATCATGCTCACGGTTTTCGTGGCTCTCTTGCCCGCTGCCGGTTTTGGCGTATATATCTTCGGACCTTACGCCTTGTTTTTGCTCATTCTGTCCACCGTGACCGCGGTTGTCACAGAGGTGGTGGGAGATATCATCTTAAAGAGAAAGATAACCGTATCTGACTGCTCGGCACTGGTTACGGGATTGCTGCTGGGGCTTAATCTTCCTCCGGGAGCTCCCTGGTGGATGGCAGTCCTCGGTTCCGTTTTTGCCATTTTTGTGGTGAAGCTTCTATTCGGCGGCCTGGGGCAGAATATCATGAATCCCGCTCTGGCGGGCAGATGCTTTCTGGTGATATCTTTCGCCAGATATATGACGGATTTTAGCGTGCATACGGGATGGGGATATCTCCCTGACGGTATGACCGGGGCCACGCCCCTTTCCATGCTGAAGGCGGAGGAAACCGTGGATGTCCATCGGATGGTTCTTGGGTTTCACGGAGGCTGTATAGGCGAGACCAGCGTGATCGCCATCTGCATAGGTGCCATCATCATGCTGCTCTTCGGTGTGATAGAGCTGCATATCCCGGCTGCTTATATCATTTCCTTTGCCCTCTTTTATATCATATTCGGGGGACATGGAGCAGACCCTTACTATCTGACAGGACAGCTTGCCGGCGGCGGCCTTATGCTGGGAGCTTTCTTTATGGCTACGGACTATGTCACTTCACCGGTCACGAAGCCCGGCAGGATCATTTTTGGAATACTGCTGGGGATCCTGACCGGGATATTCAGGATCTTTGGCTCTTCTGCGGAGGGGGTGTCATACGCCATCATCATTTCCAATCTGATGGTTCCGCTGATCGATAAGGGAGTGCACTGCCTGCAGAAGAAAGGTATTATACGATGAAGAATCCAATGATCAAAAATACAATAATCCTTACCCTGATCACCCTTATATCGGGGCTTTTGCTCGGAACGGTCTATGGCATTACCAAAGACCCCATAGCCAGAAGGAACGAAGAGACCACCCTGGCGGCATACAGAGCGGTGCTGCCGGATGCCGAGAGTTTCGAGGAGATGGCTTTGCCTTCGAACACACAGACTGCCGGCAATACGGATGTGACCGCTGTGATAAAGGGGCTTGACTCATCCGGTGCTACGGCCGGCTATGTGATAAATGTGACCGATCATGAAAGCTACGGCGGAGATGTGACTCTTGCCGTGGGAGTGCTTGCGGACAACAGTGTCTGCGCCATCGAGATCCTTGAGATAAACGATACTCCCGGCCTGGGTATGAAGGCGAAGGATGATGAATTCAAAATGGGCTTTGAAGGCTTTTCGCTGGATGAGGGGGATCAGGATGACGCATTATCCGCCATGGCGGATGTGGATGCCATCTCGGGGGCGACCATCACCACCAATGCGGTGAAACGTGCGGTCTTTGCCGCGCTTAAAACTGTGTCCAATGTTGAGTGATTGATAAAGATCCTGAGCATTCATCTTTGTCATTCTGAGCGAATTTCGTCCTAAGGGGCGCTAAACGTCCGGGGGACGTTTGATTAGCGCGGACCGAAGCGGAGCGTAGACCCACGAAGTGGTGGATGCCTTAGGACATTAGCGAAGAATCTTATTTTTAGGAGGAAATATGAATCCTGCTGCTGAAAGATTATACAACGGAATAATAAAGGAAAACCCCACCTTCGTACTGATGCTGGGTATGTGTCCCACCATGGCGGTCACCACCTCGGGTACCAATGCCATCGGCATGGGCCTGGCCACCACTGCGGTGCTGGTGCTTTCCAATCTGGTGATCTCGCTCCTTAGAAAGGTGATCCCCGACAAGGTGAGGATCCCTGCCTTCATCGTGATCATCGCATCCTTTGTGACCATAGTACAGATGCTGATGCAGGCCTATGTGCCCGGACTGTATTCGGCGCTGGGTATTTATATCCCCCTTATCGTGGTGAACTGCATCATCCTCGGCAGGGCAGAAGCCTGGGCCTATTCCAACGGACCGCTGTCCTCGTTTTTTGACGGACTGGGTATGGGGCTCGGTTTCACTGCGGGTATTACCTGCATAGGTCTTGTCAGGGAACTGATCGGAGCGGGAGAGCTTTTTTCCAGGCGTGTGATGCCCGCTTCCTATGAGGGGGCCGCCATCTTCATCATGGCACCGGGAGCTTTTTTCGTACTGGCTTTCCTGGTGGCTCTTATGAACAGATTAAAGATCAGCAAGGTAGATTCCGGCTGCGGCGGGGATTGCGTAAAATGCGGAGGTTGTGATAAATGATTTCAAAGCTTATAGCTATCATGCTTGTATCTTCACTGATAAACAATGTGGTCCTGAGCCAGTTCCTGGGACTTTGTCCCTTCCTCGGCGTATCCAAAAAGATCAAGACTGCTTCGGGTATGGGCGGCGCAGTTGTTTTTGTCATCACACTGGCTTCGGCTGTGGCTTCCCTGATCTACAGATATGTGCTGGTACCTTTAGATATCACCTATCTGCAGACCATAGTCTTCATACTTGTGATCGCGGCGCTGGTCCAGTTTGTGGAGATGTTCCTCAAAAAAGCGGTTCCTTCCCTTTATGAGGCGCTGGGTGTATACCTTCCGCTGATCACCACCAACTGCGCGGTGCTGGGCGTGGCGCTGACAAATGTACAGACGGGCTACGGTTTTGTGGAAAGCGTATGCAACGGTTTTGCCACGGCTGCAGGCTTTGCCTTCGCCATAATCATACTGGCGGGCTTAAGGGAGAGGATGGAATACAACGATATCCCCGAATCCTTTAAGGGAATGCCCATAGTCCTTCTCACAGGCGGTTTGATGGCCATTGCATTTTGCGGCTTCGGGGTACTGAAGTAACCGGTTCTGCCTTCGGGCGTTATCGTATTTCTATTGAAAGGATGAGCAGATGATACAGGGAATTATCACAGCTACGATATGTGTGGCCCTTACAGGTTTATTCATAGGTATATTCCTGGGCCTTGCGGATAAAAAATTCGGTATAGAGGTGGATGAAAAACAGGCGGCAGTGGAAAAAGCCCTGCCCGGAAATAACTGCGGCGGCTGTGGTTTCGCCGGCTGCGCCGCCCTGGCTGCGGCTATAGCCTCCGGAGAAGCTAAGGTGGATTCCTGTCCCGTAGGAGGGCAGAGCGTGGCCGATAAGATCGCGTCCATAATGGGAATGGAGGCTTCATCTGATGCTGTCAGGATGACTGCCTTTGTCAGATGTCAGGGAGACTGTGAAAAGGCAAAGAGCAATTATGAATACACCGGTCCCTCATCCTGTCTCATGCAGGGAAGCGTCCCCGGCAAGGGCCCCAAGACCTGTACCTTTGGCTG
>JAEEZH010000077.1 GCA_016288495.1 Lachnospiraceae bacterium | reverse complement strand
TCACTACATTGAATGTGGATGAACACAACAGGATACCCACCACGGATGCCAGGCTCCTTCGCCGTATGGTGAGGGATTTCAGGACCAGGGGAGCAAGTGCCTCAAAGACGCTTGATATGTGGGCTTCCGTGAGAAGGGGAGAGGATGAGAATATATTCCCTTATCAGGAAAGCGCTGATGTGATGTTCAACTCGGCGCACATATATGAGCTGGCGCTCCTTAAGCAGTATGCGGAGCCTCTGCTCTTCGGAATAGAAGAGGATGATCCCCAGTATTTTGAAGCCAAGAGACTGCTTAAGTTCTTGGAATATTTTCTGGGTGCATCCACTGAAGGAATCCCGAACAATTCAATAGTGAGGGAGTTTGTGGGCGGAAGTGTATTTCCGGTTTGAAATAAGCGGTGGAAATCCGGAAACCGGATTTCTTTGATGCCTCAAAGCCGGCGGGCTCCCCCGATATAAAATCGGGGGCTGTGTCAGTGGGACTGTAAGCCGGGTTATGTCGTGACCTGTCATCTATCTAGGCTTACCGTTACCGGTAAGCTCGAGCGCCCTACCCGGAGACAGAGCGGACCACTCTATAGCCTCCTGCTTGGACTTGCTTCGGATGGGGTTTACACTGCCACACATGTTACCATGTGCGCGGTGGTCTCTTACACACGCCGTTTCACCCTTACCGCTGGCGCCGAATTCCATCCGTCCTCCTCACGCATCTGTGAGCAAGCTCACATGCGTAATGAGTCCGTATGGAGCCCGCCTTGTAGCGGCGGTATACTTTCTGTTGCACTTTCCATGGGGTCGCCCCCTCCGGACGTTATCCGGCATCCTGTCCTGTGAAGCCCGGACTTTCCTCCCGCGCTTATGCGCCGGCGACAGATCGTCCCACTGACAATGAGACATTATAAAATAAAATATAAAATCATACAAGGAAAAAAGTTATGGAGATTTTTGACGAAAAAACAGAATATCTGGAGAGCATAGGGAAAAAGGCCAGATGTGCCGAGAACGTTATGCGTACTCTCGATACGGAAAAGAAAAATGAGGCTCTTAAGCTGTGCGCAAAGGCTCTTGCGGACAATGCGGATGTCATTTTGGAGGCAAATGGGCAGGACATCGCGGCGGCAAAACAAAACGGTATGAAGGAGTCCATGATCGACAGGCTGAAGCTCACCAAAGAGCGTATAGATGCCATGGCTCAGGGACTGGTCCAGGTATGTGACCTCCCTGATCCCACAGGCCATGTTCTGGAAAGCTTTGAGCGGCCCAACGGACTTAAGATAGAAAGAGTGAGCGTACCCCTCGGAGTGGTCGGCATCATCTACGAATCAAGACCCAATGTTACTGCGGATGCTTTTTCCCTTACCTTTAAGTCCGGCAATGTCACCGTATTGAAGGGGGGATCCGATGCCATCAGGTCAAACGGAGCCATAGTAAAGGTGCTGAGACAGACTCTTAAGGATAACGGTTTTGCCGAGGATGCGCTTTTGTTCATAGACAGCACGGACCGTCAGGTGACCACGGCATTCATGAAGCTCAACCGCTATATTGACGTGCTGATCCCCAGAGGAGGGGCGGGGCTTATCAGGGCTGCGGTGGAGAATTCCACCATCCCCGTGATCGAGACCGGTACCGGCAATTGCCACGTGTATGTGGATGAGAGTGCCGACTGTGATATGGCGGTGAAGATCATACACAACGCCAAGACCCAGAGACTGGGAGTGTGCAACGCCTGTGAATCCCTGGTGATCCATGAAAAGATCGCGGATAAGGTGATCCCTCTGATAGTTGCTGACCTTAAGGGCGCGGGGATCGAGATCAGGGGTGATGAGAAGACCCGCAGGATCATAGACGATATCAAGGCTGCCACGGACGAGGATTTTTACACCGAATATGCGGACGCCATCATATCGGTGTGCGTGGTGGGATCTGTAGAGGAGGCCATAGAGCATATCAACAGACATTCCACCCATCATTCGGAAGCCATCGTGACAGATGATGAGAGCGCTGCCGAAAAGTTTTTGAACGAAGTGGATTCCGCAGCGGTGTATGTTAATGCATCTACCAGGTTCACAGACGGTTTTGAATTCGGATTCGGGGCGGAGATAGGCATCAGTACCCAGAAGCTCCACGCCAGAGGTCCCATGGGCTTAAGGGAACTTACCTCGTATAAGTACAGGATAAGAGGCAACGGACAGATCAGGGGCTGAGGGAAGGATAGAATCTTTTGGCTGCATTGTCATCCTGAGCGAAGCGAAGGATCTCTTGGCTGCATTGTCATCCTGAGCGAAGCGAAGGATCTTAAATATAATAGAGAAATAGGAGGAAAAAATGGTTCGTCGAATATATGTGGAAAAGAAGGAAGAGTTTTCATCACAGGCAAAGGATCTGAAAAAGGAGATAGCATCATACCTTGGTATCAAAAGTGTGGACCGTCTGCGCATCCTTATCCGTTACGATGTGGAAGGCGTCAGCGATGAGGTGTTTAAAAAGGCAGAACGTATCGTTTTTTCGGAGCCTCCCGTAGACGTGCTTTACGAAGGAAGCTTTCCCCATGAAGCGGATGATAAGGTGTTTTCAGTGGAGGCCCTTCCCGGGCAGTTTGATCAGAGGGCGGATTCCGCCATGCAGTGCGTCAGGTTCATAGATGAGGAGCAGGATCCCATCATACAGACCGCTGTTACCTACTGCCTGTCGGGAAAGATAACCGATGAGGAACTGGAGCAGATAAAGGCCCATGTGATCAATCCCGTGGATTCGGGCTTTGCAAATGATGACGTGATCCCGGATACCCTGGCGGTGAACTATGATGAGCCTGAGGATGTAAAGATATTCGACGGCTTTATTTCCATGGATGAGGCAGCGCTTAAGGAACTTTATGATTCCCTTTCACTGGCCATGACCTTCAAGGATTTTCTGCATATCAAGAATTATTTCACCAACGAGGAAAAGAGAGACCCTTCCATGACGGAGATAAGGGTTCTGGATACCTACTGGTCCGATCACTGCCGTCATACCACCTTTTCCACGGAGCTTAAGAATGTAACCTTTGAGGAGGGCAGATACAAGGCACGTCTTGAGAACACCTACAAGGATTATCTTAAGGCAAGGGACGAGCTTTACGGCGACAGGGTCATGGAAAAGGGCGGCGATAAATATGTATGCCTTATGGACCTGGCTCTCATGGCCATGAAAAAGCTTAAAAAAGACGGAAAACTCAACGATATGGAGGAATCCGAGGAGATAAACGCGTGCTCCATAGTGGTACCTGTCACTGTCAAATATGAGGACGGTACCGAGACCACGGAGGAGTGGCTGGTATCCTTTAAGAATGAGACTCACAACCACCCTACGGAGATCGAGCCCTTCGGTGGTGCAGCCACGTGTCTTGGCGGCGCTATAAGAGATCCCCTTTCGGGAAGAGCCTATGTATATCAGGCTATGCGTGTTACCGGTGCTGCGGATCCCACGGTTCCCTCATCAGCCACCCTGAAGGGCAAGCTTTCACAGAAGAGGATAGTCAGGACCGCTGCCCAGGGTTATTCATCCTATGGCAATCAGATCGGCCTGGCCACCGGTCTTGTAAAGGAGATATACCATCCCGGTTATGTGGCAAAGAGGATGGAGATAGGCGCCGTAATGGGTGCAGCCCCCAGAAAGAACGTAAAGAGAGAAACCTCGGATCCCGGTGATATCATCATCCTTCTGGGAGGACGTACCGGAAGGGACGGCTGCGGCGGAGCTACGGGTTCATCCAAGGTACACACCGAGGAATCCCTTACAGAGTGCGGCGCCGAGGTACAGAAGGGTAACGCCCCTACGGAGAGAAAGATACAAAGACTGTTCAGACGCCCTGAGGTAAGCAGGCTTATCAAGAAATGTAATGATTTCGGAGCGGGCGGCGTGTCCGTAGCCATCGGTGAGCTGGCAGACGGCCTTAAGGTGAATCTCGACCTGGTACCCAAAAAATATGCGGGACTTGACGGTACGGAGCTTGCCATATCCGAGTCCCAGGAAAGAATGGCGGTAGTCATCGCTCCCGGCGATGTTGAAGAGTTTTTGAAATACGCAGCCCAGGAGAACCTGGAGGCTGTAAAAGTGGCCACTGTCACTCAGGAACCCAGGCTGGTGCTCAACTGGAGAGGTAAGAATATAGTGGACCTTTCAAGGGCGTTCCTGGATACCAACGGCGCACATCAGGAGACGGACGTAAAGGTTGATGAGCCGGATGAAAATAAGGGATATTTCGATGAGCCGGATGAGATAGGTGATGTTAAGCAGAAGTGGCTTGATGAGCTTGCCGATCTTAATGTGTGCTCGCAAAAAGGACTGGTGGAACGTTTTGACTCTTCCATCGGTGCGGCCTCATACTATATGCCTTACGGCGGCAAATATCAGATGACTCCTCTTCAGGTGATGGCAGCCCATCTTCCTCTTTTGAAGGGAAATACGGATGCCATATCCATGATGAGTTACGGCTTTGATCCCTATCTTTCATCCTGGAGCCCTTATCACGGAGCGGCTTATGCCGTGGTATCCTCCGTGGCAAAGATAGTGGCAGCGGGCGGCGACTATAAGAAGATCCACTTTACCTTCCAGGAGTACTTCAGACGCATGTGGGATGAGCCCGAAAGATGGTCTCAGCCCTTTGCGGCACTGCTTGGTGCATTCAACGCCCAGATGGGCTTTGGCCTGGCATCCATAGGCGGAAAAGACTCCATGTCGGGTACCTTTAACGATATAGATGTACCGCCTACACTGGTATCCTTTGCAGTGGATATGGCAAAGAGCGATGAGCTGATCTCTCCCGAGCTTAAGGATGAAGAGTCGGATCTCGTGCTTTATACCATCGCGCAGGATCAGGATCTCATGCCCGATTATGAAAATATTATGGCGGTATATGAGTGCGTACATAAGGACATTCTGGATAAAAATGTGATGGCAGCTTACGCCGTAGACGGAAAAGGCCTTGCATCGGCCATATCACAGATGTGTTTCGGAAACATGGTGGGAGCGTCTGTCGATGCCGGGGCTGTAAGTGTCAAAGAGCTTTTCTCACCTGCCATAGGATACATCGTGGCTCAGGTAAAGAAGGGGTTTGTGCCTTCGGCAAAGGGAACAAAAGTGATCGGCCGTATCACAAAGGACAGATCCGTAAGCTATGGCGATATATCCATTGCACTGGACGATGCTCTTTCAGCCTATAAGGAAACTCTGGAAAAGGTATTCCCTTCAAAGGGGCAGAATGAGGGACAGATCCCTGATGTGAAACCTTTTGAGGGAGAGGTGTATGTATGTAAGCACAAGGTGGCAAAACCCCATGTATTCATCCCCGTGTTCCCCGGTACAAACTGCGAGTATGACAGCCGCAGAGCCTTTGAGAGGGCAGGGGCTACGGTTACCGATCTGGTGTTCAGGAATCTTTCTTCCGCCGATATCAGGGAGTCTGTGGAAGCCTTTGAAAAGGAGATCGACAAAGCCCAGATCATCATGTTCCCCGGTGGTTTTTCCGCAGGTGATGAGCCGGATGGTTCGGCTAAATTCTTTGCCACCGCTTTCCAGAATGAGAAGCTTAAGGAAGCGGTGATGAGACTGCTCAATGAGCGGGACGGACTGGCTCTCGGTATCTGCAACGGCTTCCAGGCGCTGATCAAGCTGGGACTGGTGCCCAACGGTTCCATCACAGGTCAGAAGGAGGATTCACCTACTCTTACTTACAACACCATAGGCCGTCATATCTCCAGGATGGTCTATACCAAGGTGATGACGAACAAGAGTCCCTGGCTTATGAACACTAAGCCGGGCGGTGTATATACCAATCCCGCTTCCCACGGAGAGGGCAGGTTTGTAGGCCCTGACAGTGTGATAAAGAAGCTGTTTGAAAACGGACAGGTGGCGACCATGTACTGTGATTTTGACGGAAAGGTGACCATGGACGGAGAGTGGAACATAAACGGTTCCTACGCTGCCATAGAGGGCATCATTTCACCCGATGGTAGGATCCTGGGCAAGATGGCCCACTCAGAGCGCCGCGACAGGGATGTGGCCGTAAACATTTACGGAGAGCAGGATATGGGTATCTTCGAAAGCGGCGTGGCTTATTTCAAATGATCATGACACACACGGATATATGATGAACTGCTGAGCGGGGATCGCATAATGCGATCCCCGCTTTTTCAATGTCATAAAAGAGAAATCCGTAATTTATCTTGACAGACATTGGTTTCTTTGGTAGCATAACATTCAAATAAAATATCTTGCTTTTTGAAGCGGATGTAATTAGTAGTTTAGTTGACAGATTATCTTAGGGGGATGTTCTGTCCAAAATTATTGTTACATCGGCTTTTTTGTTGTGCCGATCCTGCTCCTTGAAAACTGTATCTGCAAATGCAAAGGCGGCCGGCCGGGGGAAGCAGGCGATGACATGAGCCTGCCAACGGAATAGCCTTCGCAGATTGCAATAACCGAAAATAATACTCCGGTTTTGCGGACGGAGTGGACTTAAGAAAAAGGAGTGGCACAGCTTATGAATATCAGATTAAAGATAACCGGAATATCAAAGAAGGAAATTGAACGGATCATAAACAGTTGTACCGTTTGTATTGATTATGCACAGGAAAATGGTGAATCGGAGAGTGAATCCTTTGAATTAATGCTGTCTGATGCCGGATGTGTGGAATATGAAGATTTAGAAGATCCGGATGATGGTTTTATAGATTGTTCCGATCCTGAAATGATCGGTGATAATCCATTTGAAGATATCGAAATGGAAGATGAAATGATCTTCGATGAGGAATTGATCAATGATGACGGATTTGTGCAGATCGGTACTCCAGACCTTTTGGAGGAGACGAATCCCTCGGAAGAGCCGATCCCAATGATAAAGCCGGATACAAATATTGATGGACTGGAATTATCTGTCAGGACGTATAACTGTCTGAGGCGGGCAGGAGTGGATACCATCGAACAGCTCAGGTCTATGACGGATGATGAACTGAGAAACGTAAGAAGTCTCAGTGAAAGGGGATTTAATGAGATCAAGGAGAAGATGGCCACATTTAAGATTGAACAGAAACCGAAGAATGATTATCCGGCCATGCTGGATGAACTGGTGGGACTGGAGGATGTGAAGAGACAGATAAGAAAGATAAGGGCGCTGGCCCGGATGAAGCAGGATATGCCACAGGATAAGGCGCAGGTACCTATTGTACTTAACATGGAATTTGTGGGGAATCCGGGAACGGCAAAAACCACGGTGGCCAGAATAGTTGCAGGTATCCTGGCGCAGGTAGGGATACTTTCTTTTAAGGACATAGTGGAAGTGGGCAGAGCGGATCTGGTTGCAAAGTATGAAGGACAGACTGCGGAAAAAGTAAAGTCCGTGTTCAGGCGTGCCCAAGGCAGGCTGTTATTCATAGATGAGGCTTATTCCCTGGTGGAAAACTGCAGAGGCGAATTCGGAGATGAAGCCATAAGTACCATAGTTCAGGAAATGGAAAACCATCGTGACAATACCGTAGTGATCTTTGCCGGGTATCCTGAAAATATGGAAGAATTTTTCAGCATTAATCCCGGGCTTCGTTCCAGAGTTCCGTTTAAGATCAGTTTCAAGGATTACTCTGTGGAGGAGCTGCTTGATATCGCCGAGCTGGAAGCAAAGAAAAGAGGGTTTACCATCGATGCAAAAGCATATGACAAACTTACAGAACTCTGTTCTGCCAAAGGCCTGGATGTACAAAAGGGCAATGGGCGTTTTTGCAGGAATCTGGTTGAAGGTGCGATCCTTAATTATGCTTTGAGGGTGTATGGGGACAGCGGTATGATAGATGGCGCTTTGAAGAAAAAGGTTTCCGGTTATGTCCTTGAAAGCGAAGATTTTGAGATGCCTGAAAACATGAAGAGCGAAAAAAAGGTGGTACCCATCGGATTTTGCGCCTGATTTGATATTGGCAAATCTGTTGAAAGAAAGCCCGATATATGGTATGATTTTCAATCAGTTGTTTCATGTTTAAGCGATCGGTGATGTGATGGATGAGCTTAGCAGATTAAAAGAACTGGCGGACAGGAGCTATAATACGGGTCAGTTTACTTTTTCCGACTTCCTGGGCATGGCGGATCTGTCCGTGTTTTACCAAAACGAAAGGGATCTCGGATATGCCCATCCCACGGTGTTCGGCGGCTGCGAAGGAGCCGAGAGAAAGATCATCAGGTTCGGGGATCCGGATGAGCTGGGGTATTCGGTGGAGTTTCCCATCATTGCCCTGTGCATCAGACCTTTGAGCAAAAAATTTTCGGATGATCTCAATCACAGGGATTTTTTGGGGTCACTCATGAATCTTGGGATAAAAAGAGAACTGCTGGGAGATATTTTCGTGAAGGAAAATGAGGCGCTTGTGTTTTGCAGGGAAAGCATCGGCGCCTTTATCATGGAAAATCTGACAAGGGTTAAGCATACTTCCGTCAGAGTTTTGCCGGCTGAGGATACCGGCAGCATAACAGCCCCTAAAAAGGAGGAAAAGATCATCCAGGTGGCATCGGTAAGGATAGACGCTGTCATAGCAAAGGTGTATAATCTTTCAAGGCAGGATGCGCTGTCACTGTTCCCTGCGGGGCTGGTATATCTCAACGGGATAGAATGTACCGAAAATGCCAAAGCTCTTAAGGAAGGGGATGTGATCGCTGTCAGGGGGCGCGGTAAGTTTGAGTATGATAAGGAAATGGGACAGAGTAAGAAAGGTAAGCTAAACTGTCTGGTCATGGTTTATGTATGATGACAGGTGGTGGGAAATCTAAGATTGATAAGGTGGAGGATAGTAGGATATGAAAAGAAAGATATTGGCGATATTATTGCTGGCGTCCATGACGCTTTGTGCCTGCAACGGCACAGCGGGGCAGGGAAATGCGCCCGGTACCCCGGAACAGGCGGAAAACGGAGGGCAGGAGGCTTCACCGGAGGGTGAACCTGAAGTGGCACAGGATGCTTCACAGGATACGGCTGCCGATAATGCCGGACAGACGGCTGATGCTTCGGGCAAGGCGTCTGATGCGGAAGAGTTCGACGGGCCTCTTTTGAGAAAGGCCACATACTATGATTACATAGATACCTATTCTGAGAATATCGAGGGAGATTACCAGTCCTTCGGCAAGATGCAGATAGATTATTTTGATATTTACAATGACGGATATGAGGCCTTGAACCAGGCTCTTGAGGATGATTTCAAGGAGAGAAAAGAGGCGTCATCCTGGTATCAGAGCGTGGTGAGGGAGAGTATCGGTTACATGGATGAGCTGGATGAGACCTCAGGTATGCCCTGGCCCTATGAGGATAAGCTGCAGCTGGTTAGGGCCGACGACAGTGTGTTGTCCTATATGTCCAGCGCATATTCTTATACGGGAGGTGCTCATGGGGGCACTACCATAGCCGGAGCCACCTTTGATGTCCGGACCGGTGAAAAGCTGGCGCTTAAGGATGTGGTGTCCGATTTTGATGAGTTTTATGATGTTGTCTACAAGATGCTGGAGGAGGATCAGGAAGACTATTTCGAGGAGTGGAGAGATACCGTTCACCGTGATCTGTATGAGGACAGTGCGGAGAACGGCGCCTTTGCCTGGGTTCTGGGACCTGATTATATAAGGGTCACCTTCGGTGATTATGAGCTGGGTGCCTTTGCCCTGGGGCATGTGAGCAAGGCGGTTTATGCCGAGGATCATCCCGGCCTTATCAAGAGTGAATATGTGGGCGGTGATTCCCTTGTATGTGAAGAACTGCTGTCCTATGAATCTGTCTTTAAGGACATAGACGGGGACGGAGAGGACGAGGAGATCTATATCGAAGTGATACCAGAGTATGATGAGACGGATGATTATGTGATGAACAACGAGATAAAGGTAAATGTGGTAAAGGACGGAAAGACTAAGACCGCCACCAACAAGACAGAGGACAGCTTCGGTGATGACCTGGATTTCAAGAGTGCTTATCTCATGGAAACGGACGGCGGCTATTATTATCTGTTGGCAGATACCATGTCATACAATGACTGGGAAGGACTGGATGTATTTGATCTCAACGATGATGCCGGTCCCCGCTATATCGGGCGGACATCCACCGGAGCGTTATACGGCTTTGTTCCCTTTGATGCCGACCATGTGGTCCTGTCAACGAGAGTGGACGTGATGGGTACATATTCGGTTCACAGGGAGTGCTATCTGTCCGATGAGGGAGAATTCATCCCCTATGATGATGAGTACAGAGTTACTTATATTGATTATACAAAATATGATGATGATGTGAGTGATGAATACGATCCCTATTCCCTGCTGACTACGGCGGACATAGAGGCTTATACCGACAGTGATAAGGGTGAAAAGGTGACGATACCTTCAGGTACCAGACTTCATCCTGTCAGATCCGACGGAGAGGAATATATGGTCTTCGACATGCCGGACGGAAGCGAAGCGTGTATCTTTTACGATATGGAAAGAGATCCGGATGAGTTTGAGCGTATCATAAACGGAAAGCCGGAGTCGGAACTGTTTGAAATGCTTCCGTATGCCGGATAAGGTAAACAAAAAAGGCTGCCGCAATGCGGCAGCCTTGATAATATGATTTGTACGATCAGAACCAACCCTTCTGGTTGTCAACGTAGGTGTACTGGAACTCCTCGTCTGACTTTGTCAGATACATGATACCCTCAACGAGTCCGATGATACCCATGATTCCGGGGGCAATTCCTGTCCAGCTGAGCAGAAGGCTTACGAGAAGCATGATCACGGCTTCTTTGGTGTATCCGAGATAGAACTTATGAGCTCCGAAACATCCAAGAAGGATTCCAAGAATACCTGCTGTTGTTTTACTTTTCATAATTAAACTCCTTATCTTGCGGTCTTTTCTGACCAAAACCAAACAAAAAACATCTTGGACATTTTATCATAATATATGTATGTTTTCAAGTTTTTTTTGAGAGGTAAAGGCAGGTGACGGCCGTTTTGACAAGGAGAGCTGCAAAGAGTATAATATACACGTTTTTTTATCTTAATTTTATCGTCTGACAGGTGATCCATGGTACAGATAAGGGGAATTCTTGAAAAGGTTAAGAACGGCGAACTGAGTGTGGATGAAGCTCAGCGTGCTTTGGAAGGTGCCTCTTATGCGGAACTCGGATATGCAAAGCTCGACTTTCAGAGGGAGGAAAGGACGGGTTTTTGTGAAGTGATCTTTTGTCAGGGAAAGAGGGATGAACATCTGGTATCCATCTTTGAAGAGATGACCCGTATTCACGGACATGCTTTTGGGACCAGAGCTGATCAGCACCAGTACGAGGTGGTCAGGTCGTCCATCGAAAGCGCGTGTTATGACCCGGTTTCCCGGATCATTACCACAGGAAAAAAAGACATAGATAAAAAAGGTTGTGTGGCAGTGTGCTGTGCAGGTACTTCGGATCTGCCCGTGGCGGAAGAAGCGGCACAGACGGCTGAGTATTTCGGATCCCGGGTGGAGCGCATCTATGATGTGGGGGTCAGCGGTATACACAGGCTTCTTTCAAAAAACGAAGAGCTGCAGCAGGCGAACTGCATTATCGCGGTTGCCGGAATGGAAGGGGCTCTGGCCAGCGTGATCGGAGGCCTTGTGAAAAATCCGGTGATAGCCGTCCCCACATCGGTGGGATACGGAGCCGGTTTCGGAGGGCTGTCGGCGCTTCTTACCATGATCAATTCCTGTGCAAACGGCGTATCGGTAGTGAATATAGATAACGGTTTCGGTGCGGGGTACATAGCTACCCAGATAAACCGGCTGGCGGTAAGATCTCCTGGACAGGAATGAAAAGTGATCAGGAAACAGTTGATTCGGAAGGGTGCTAAGGTGAAGGGCAGATCGTTATATTTGGAATGTGAAACCGGTATAAGCGGAGATATGATAGTGGCCGCTCTTTTGGACCTGGGAGCAGATGAGGAGGTCCTCAGAAAGACTCTTTCAGGGATAGAGGACGAAGGTTTTGAGATAAAGATAAAACGTGTACTTAAGTCGGGGATCG
>JAEEZH010000076.1 GCA_016288495.1 Lachnospiraceae bacterium | reverse complement strand
CTGCGGGGCTAAGCTCTCGTTACCGTTTAAGTGCCAAAACTGTCGACAAATATGCGGCGCTCCCGCAAAGGACAACTCCCGAGTTGGAAGTTATCATACCGACTATCAATACGGCAGCAGCCAGAAAGATGGAAACAAAGGATGGCGCTATCCGTAAAAATACTCCCATCACCACAAATATCAGATTCACTATGAGCACCGTGATGATATTAAGCTCCAGGAATTTGACCGAGCATACCGCAACGATGATTATCATTACCACCAGTGCGATATAATTGATGTATTCAGCATTGAAGCCGTAGTTCTCGGACTCCACATGCTCCGTCACCTCGGAAGGACGTCTGCGTCTGGGCGCCTGGGCGGACTGACCCTGGGTATTCATCTTCCTGACGGAGGACTTACGTGCCGGTGCCGGCTCGGGTGCGGGAGCACTCTGCTCCGTGATATGCTCTACGCTGCCGTCCGGATTCCTCCTGGATCTGGACCTCACCCTCATATGAGGTTCCCCTGCTATGCCCTGACCTGAGACAGGCTGCCGCCTCTTGGGCCTTACCTGTACATCTTCCTCATCTTCAAAAAACTTTCCGTTCATTATATATGACACTCCTTGATCTTGTTAATACCGGATCCCTCATCCATAAGATCCCCGGATACAGACTGTGAAAAGCTGGAAAAGGGACTTGAACCCTCGACCCCTTCATTACGAGTGAAGTGCTCTACCGACTGAGCTATTCCAGCATCTGCCTTCCGACCTCGTCAAAAGACACTATGACATTATACTGATATCACATCAAAAAATCAAGAAGAAAATTCGCCTGTTTTTCCCCCTGCCCTTCCTTCATGAAGATGCACATCCAGCTGGTTGTAGGGAATGACGATCCCTTCCTTGTCAAAGCTCTGTTTTATCTTTTCATTCAGTTCCCATCTTACAGGATGAAAATCCGCCGTCTTGACAAAAGCCCTGTATCCCAGGATGATGGCAGATTCGCCCAGCTGGTCCACAAAGATATCCACCGGATGGTCATCCAGCACCTTGTCACACTCCGCCAGAAGCCCGGCTATGATATCCTTCGCCTTTTTGATATCCGAATCATAACTGATGGCCACCCTCTGATCCAGACGTCTTTCGGAGAACCTGGTGATATTCGTCAGGGAAGCATCCGCCAGCCTGCCGTTGGGCACTACCACCAGCCTGTTCTCTATGGTGGTCAGATGTGTGTAAAATATGTTGATCTCGGTGACGAAGCCTTCCTTTTCCGTGGTATGCTCAATGATATAATCACCTATCTTAAAGGGCTTTATCATCAGTATGAGGATACCTCCGGCCAGGTTGGACAGGGCTCCCTGAAGGGACAGGCCTATGGCGATACCGGCGGAGCCAAGCAGAGCCACCACGGAAGCTGCATCTATGCCGTAATTTACGGCTATGGATGCGATCACCACCAGCCACAGCGCGATGCCGATAAAGGAATCGATGAACTGTACCACGCCCCTGTCGATCTTTGCCTTCATCAGGGCGGTCTTTACTACCTTGCGGACCGCATTTATCAGGAAACGGCCCAACACCAGCAGGATTATGGTCACCACTATACGAAAGCCCAGATCCAGAAGCTTTGAGGGCAGATCGCTCATAATGCCCTGCACCAGATCCTTCGCCTCCTCGGAGGCATCTGTTATATCCTGTAATCCTTCAGTCAGATCCATATAACCGTCGCTTTAATATCCTTTCCGTCACTTATTCTTGGTATTGTTCTTTCTTACGGTCTTTGCCTTGGAAGCCACCGTTTCCCTGCCGCCCACTTCCATGGGAGTGACAGCCTTTGACTTGGCCTTTGAAGGGCTCTTTACATCCTCGGGCTTAACCTTCGATACGGCTTTTGTGGCTGCCTTTGAAGCAGTCTTTTTTGCGCTGCTCTTTCTGGCCGCCGGTGATTTCTTCCTGATGGGAGCTTCTTTCTTTTCCTCATCCGGAAGGGCCATCACCTTAAAAACGGTAACCGCAAGAGGCGGAACCTTTATCCTGATGGAATCGGGACGGCCGTCGCACTCTTCACCCTTGGACATCCTGATCCTGGAATTGACGAAGCCGAAGCCGCCGTACTCCTCGGAGTCGGAATTAAAGATCTCCTTCAGCCTGCAGGGATAAGGAACTCCGATCTTGTAATTGTTCCTGGGTATGTTTTCAAAATTGCATACCACCAGGAGAGTATCCTCCGGATCCTCCCCCTTTCGCAGATATACAATGATATTTTCATTGGCGGAGATGCAGTTTATCCACTCAAAACCCTTCTCCGAATTATCCAGCTGATACAGCGCCTTTTCGCTCTTGTAAAGCTTTACCATATCCCGGACATAATTCTGCATATACTGATGGTTCTCGAAATCCAAAAGGAACCACTGGATCTGGCGTTTTTCATTCCACTCGTCAAACTCTGCGATATCCTGGCCCATGAACAGAAGCTTCTTTCCGGGATGGGTGATATAGTGACCGAAGGCCGCCCGCAGGATCGCAAATTTTTCATCAATGGAACCGGGCAGGCGGTTGATCAGGGTACCCTTTCCGTGCACCACCTCATCATGGGAAAGAGGCAGCATAAACTGCTCCGAAGATGCGTAGATCATGGAGAAGCACAGCTCTCCGTAGTGATGGGTACGATAGAGCGGATCATATCCCATATAGGTCAGGAAATCATTCATCCATCCCATGTTCCACTTAAGGTCAAAGCCCAGGGCTCCGTCCTTCATATCCCCGGTCACCATGGGCCATGCGGTGGACTCCTCTGCGATCAGAAGCGCATCGGGGAAGTTTTTCTTGTATACGGAATTCAGATGCTTGATGAACTCGATGGCATCCAGGTTTTCTTTGCCTCCGTACATGTTGGGGATCCACTCCCCCTCATTCCTGCCGTAATCCAGATACAGCATGGAAGCCACTGCATCCATCCTGATGCCGTCGGCGTGATATTCCTTTGCCCAGAAAAGGGCGTTTGCCAGAAGGTAATTAGCCACCTCGGGGCGTCCGTAATTGTAGATCATGGTGCCCCAGTGAGGATGTACCCCCTGTCTGGGATCCTGATGCTCATAAAGGCAGGTGCCGTCAAAGCCCTTAAGGCCGTGGTCGTCTGCAGGGAAGTGGGCAGGTACCCAGTCCAGGATGACTCCTATCCCTTCCTTGTGCATATAATTCACAAAATACTGAAAATCCTGGGGCGAACCGTATCTGGCTGTGGGAGCATAATAACCTATCACCTGATAGCCCCAGCTCTCATCCAGGGGATGCTCCATTACCGGCATCAGTTCCACATGGGTATATCCCATCTTTTTTACGTAAGCAGCCAGCTTCTGGGCGATATCCCTGTAATTGTAGAATTCCTTTTTTGACTTTTCATCTTTTTTGGAGGATCCGCCCTCTTCCCCGTTTTCTCCGGCCTTTGCCTTGCCTTCGGGTTTCATAAAGGATCCGAGATGGACCTCATACACGAACATGGGCTCGTTTTCTCCCTGAAGCTTAGCCCTGCCCTTCATCCAGTTTTCGTCCTCCCATACAAAGGAATCTATATCCCTGACCACGGAGGCGTTTGCCGGTCTTTTCTCAGAGCCGAAGCCATAGGGATCGGACTTAAGGTACACATCCCCGTTCTTGAGCTTGAGCTCATATTTATATATGGCCCCTGCTTCCACCTCGGGAACAAAGATCTCGAATACCCCCGTATCGCCTATCCTCTGCATCTGGTGGATCCTGCCGTCCCAGCCGTTGAAGGTACCCACCACCGAAACACGAAGGGCGTTGGGGGCCCAGACTGCGAAATGCACTCCCTTTACCCCGTACAGGGTCTGAATGTGCGCTCCCAGATGTCTGTAAGCCTCATAATCCACTCCGGAATTGAATTTGATCAGATCCTTGTCGTCTATGACCTGGGGGAAGCTGTAGGGATCGGCGTATTCCACCACGCTTCCGTCCTCTTCCACACGGCGCAGCCTGTAATTCACCGGCAGCTTATCCTTTGTCAGGATGGCAAAAAAGCCGTCCTCATCAGCCATATCCATGGACTGCCATTTTCCTCTGGCTCCGATCTTTATCTCCATTTCCTGGGCTCCGGGATAATACGCCTGGATCAACGTACCCATCCGGGGAACGGCGTGGGCTCCCAGGATCCCCTTCGGATTATCCTCCTCCGAATAGGTCACGGCCTCTATCTCGGCCCAGTCCATCAGATCATAAACTTTTCTGTTCATTTTTTCTCCTTCTGTAAGATTCTTCGTCACTTCATTCCTCAGAGTGACATCGGTGGGCGTTCAGAGTATCACAACCAACTGTCATTCTGAGCGGAGGGAAGAATCTTTTTTAAAAAAAGATCTCACAGCAAAAACATCCGCTACATTCTATCACACTTTAAATGATAAGAAAAGAGCGCTACTTTCTTTTGGTCTTAACCTTCAGATTAAGCTTCTTAATGTAGGAGATAAGCGGTATATTGGCACTGCCCTTTCCGCCTTCCTTAATGTATCCCGTGATATGGAGCTCACCCTTTTCGTTAACCCGGATATAGTCTCCCGTCACAGGATCTTTGTCAAGCACCACATCCTGTTTGAACTTAACCTTTGAAGGATCCTTAACCCTCAAAGTCAGGGGTACATCCTTTAAGGTGATATCGAAGCTTCCGCTGCCTGTGTAGGTCGCTGTGGTCTTCTTAAGCTTCTTCACGACTATGCTGTTGCCCGACACCTGTGTTTCAAGGGCGGCATCCCTCACGCTGACGCTGATGGTCAGTCTGACTCCGCCTGTTGTGGTATAACCGATCACGCTGTCTGCACCCTGTGCGGTCACCTTAGAGGCTTTAAGGAGCCCTTTTGAGTTGACCTTCACACACTTATTTTCATCTTTGGCAAGCTGTGCCGTATTTTTATCGTAAAGCGGCAGATATACCTTATCACCCTTTAACAAGGTCAGATGAAGAGTCTTTTCAACAGCCTGAGAAGAAGGAGCTGCCGTATTTTCCGACACTCCCGAAGCTGCCAGGTCTATGGTAAACTTCTTACCCTTTTCGTCCATCACTCTGACCGCCGCTTCATTTTCCAGAATGCTGCCCTTACCTGCCTCACGCGCCGCAAGTGCCTTTTCCCTGAGGGAAGGCACCGGATCGGGCTTAGGCTTGTCGGGAGGGTTAACCGGGTTGTCAGGAGGAATAACGGGATCGTCAGGAGGAATAACGGGATCGTCAGGTTCATCAGGCACATCTGCCGGAAGCACCTTCACCTCACAGCTCGTAGTATACTTGTTATCCTCATCAAATTCCGCGGTCAGATTGACAGTGGTATTTCCGCTTTTCAGCGCCTTAAGAGTACCGTCGGGGAATACCACGGCCACGGAATCATCCGTACTGCTCCATCCGGTGTTGAACTTAAGAGCATTCTTTACAGGGTAGAGCGAAGCCGTGAGCCTGTCCTCAGAGCCCTCCTTCAGTGTTATGGAGGACACCTCCGTCCCCTCCTCACATATGGTAAGCTTAGGCATGTTTTCCTTTACATCATCTTTGCTCACAGGCGTGACTACCGAATCCGAAGCTTTTACCCCCGAAAGAGGATCCAGCTCATCATCCATGGCGGTCAGCGCCAGCTCAAAAATGCCGCTGTCCGAATAGCACTCATTGGATATCCTGCCTGAAAGAGCCTTTACTTCCCTCACTCCGCCTACAGGCAGATCGCCGATCTCATCTCCTGCCGCGTAGGTGGTAACTGCAAGCCAGTCCTTAAATGCATCGTCATTGTAGACGCCGTCCGCATATCTTAACGCTTCGCTCATCTCCTCCTGGCTCAGGTTGCTTTTCAGATTCGTGCCGTCCCAGGCATTGCCGGAATTGACAAAACGTTTTTCATTTGAGACCATGAGGGAATATGAGGTATGGGAAGAATCCACATTTCCCGTATTGGTAACCTTTGATGTCACATAAAACCTGGAATTGTCCGTATCTGCCAGATAGCCCTGGACACCGGTTTCACTGAATTCATATCTGGCTCCCACGCCCACGCGGGCCTCAGCCGTATCCGCATCTTTTTCATATCCCTCTTCTATGGCAGTCACCCTCACTATGAGGAGCCCGTCATCATGGGTCACCATATCCAGGTATTCCTGCTTCATGGTAAACGGCACACGGATCTGCTCCGTGGCGGAGGGAAGCATATCCTCAAAATATGATTCCTTGTGATCCAGCAGATGCTCGGTCAGCTGCTCATCGGCATCCAGCTTTATCAGATCCGCGCTCACAGTGACCTTATCCGCCTTCATACAGCCGGTATTTGAGACCTGTGCCTCCACACTAAAGTCGCTTCCCGCCCTGGGGTACTCCTCAGGAATGACAGGATCCGAGACTGCTGCGCTTCCCGCCGGTCTTTCCTTTGTCAGCATGAAGCTGTCATTTTTATGCTCCTTGTAAGAAGCTGCCTCCACGCCGTCCTGCTGCTCGGTGACCATACTCAGTTCATAGGCGTTATGCGCTATGAGCATGTTTCCTTCATCATCCGCAGCTATGGAAGGATTGGACATATAACGCTCATCCTCCTCATTACCCGACATGGGAGCCGGCAGCGACCAGTGATCCACACCGTCATAACGGGACATGGTGCTGATCCACAGGCCCTGGCTGTTGCCGTTGCTCTGTGCCCATACCGAATAAAAATGTCCCCTGTCGTCAGCGCATGCCGAAAAACCGTTCCTGCAGGAGAAGCCGTTTTCATCGGTACTCCTGACGGCGATCTTCATGAAATCATCCTCATCCTCAAGGCCGTTTTCCCGATCGTATGCCTGAGTCAGGTTCACGTACTCCAGATCGTCATCCACTCCCAGTGTCAGATACAGTTCTTCTTTGGGTTCTTCACTTCCGGAATCCCTGAAGCGAATAAGGTTGGGATTACACAGATCCTTGTACCTGTCAAACACCTGTTTTTCCGCTTCAAAAACCGGCACCCAGGTCACCCTGCCGTTATCGATCACTGCAGGATCCATCAGGGCAAAATACAGAAGTTTTGAAGGTACGTTATTATTCTCATTATTATTTGACAGACTCTGGTCTCCCTCCACAAGATAAGCCAGAAGCACCTTGTCCCTGCCATTTATGCAAACGGTATCGGCATCCATCTCACCGATGAGAGGAAGCACGCTTTCGGTCCCGTTGGCAGTCACCGGATGGATATCGGCCATACGTATGCCGTCGCCAAAGCCCAGATCCTCGTATACTCCCGCCTCTATCGGATCCACAT
>JAEEZH010000075.1 GCA_016288495.1 Lachnospiraceae bacterium | reverse complement strand
GAGAACGACGATATGGCTAAGGGTGCTGTTGCAGCTCTTGATGCAGCAGGTATCTCTCACGGCGTAGGCAAGGACGTTATCGTTATGGGCTTTGACTGCAACAAGTGGGCTCTTGAGGAGCTTCTTGCAGGCAACTGGAACTATGACGGACAGTGCAATCCTTTCCAGGCTTCCTACATTGATGACATCATCAAGAACGGAACACCCGCTGAGAAGGTTATAATCATGGATGAGAAGGGCTTTGACGCTTCAACGATCACCCAGGAAGATGTAGATACCTACGGAATCTAATCATTAGATTGTTAAAGGCGCGAAACACTTTAAAAGGTTTCGCGCCTTTTTTTTAAGAGAGAAAGGGAGAATACCTGTGGATAAGAATTCAGTATTGGAAATGAGAGACATCCAGAAAAGCTTTCCCGGTGTCCGGGCGCTTATGGGAGTGGATTTTACTCTGAGGGAAGGTGAGATCCATGCGCTGATGGGAGAGAACGGCGCCGGCAAGTCCACGCTGATAAAGGTTTTGACCGGCGTTTACACAAAGGATGACGGACACATATTTTTAAAGGGGTCGGATGAAGTGAGCATTCATTCTCCTCAGGATGCACAGAGGTTGGGTATAAGCACGGTTTATCAGGAGATCACGCTTTGCCCCAATCTTTCCGTTGCGGAGAATATGTACATAGGACGTGGCGAAAATGCCACAGTCAACTGGAAAGAAATGAACCGGAAGGCTGACGAGATACTGCAGTCTCTGGATATACCCACTAAGGCAGCGGCACAGCTTTCGAGCTGCTCCATCGCGGTACAGCAGATGGTGGCCATCGCCAGAGCAGTGGATATGGAATGTAAGGTCCTTATTTTGGACGAGCCTACATCTTCGCTGGATGACCAGGAAGTGGCAAAGCTCTTTAAGCTGATGAGAGATCTGAAGGCCAAGGGCGTAGGCATCATATTCGTTACACATTTCCTGGATCAGGTTTACGAAGTGTGCGACAGGATCACAGTGCTTCGTGACGGTAAGCTGGTAGGCGAATTTGAGATCGCAGATCTGCCCAGAGTGCAGCTGGTTTCAAAGATGCTTGGTAAGGAGATGGACGATCTGTCCGACATTAAGGGTGAGGCAAAAGAATACAGCAAGGATGATGCTTCACAGAAGGTATTCGAAGCAAAGGACCTGCAGTCAAACGCAGGCATCCATCCTTTTGATTTCTATATTAACAAGGGCGAGGTCAATGGCTTTACCGGACTTCTGGGTTCGGGCCGAAGCGAGTGCGTTCGCGCCATCTTCGGTGCCGACAAGGTGATCGGCGGCACCGTATCAAAGAGCGGCAAGGAGATAAAGATAAACAAACCCATAGACGCCATGAAAAACGGCATAGCTTATCTGCCTGAGGACAGGAAGCTGGACGGTATCGTGGGTGATCTGTCGGTGCGTGAAAACATAATCCTTGCGCTTCAGGTTTTGAAGGGCTTCTTTAAACCCTTCACAAAGGCTGAGGCATATAAATTCGCCGATGAATATATTAAGCTTCTGGGGATAAAGACCGCATCGGCGGATACTCCCATCAAGTCGCTTTCCGGCGGAAACCAGCAGAAGTGTATACTGGCGCGCTGGCTTTTGACAAAGCCTGAATATCTGATCCTGGATGAGCCTACCCGAGGGATCGATGTGGGTACCAAGGTTGATATTCAGAAACTGGTATTAAAGCTTGCATCCGAAGGTATGAGCATTACTTTTATCTCCTCTGAGACGGATGAGATGCTCAGGACCTGTTCACGTCTCATAGTCATGCGTGACAGAAAGGTCGTGGGCGAGCTGAAGGGTGAAGAACTCACTCAGAACATGATAATGAGTACGATTGCGGGAGGTGAAAGCAAAGAATGAGTACCTTAAAAAAGATAACATCCAATCAGATGTTCATACCACTTGCGGCACTGCTGCTTTTGATCATCTTTAATCTTATAATGGACCCCGGTTTCTTCAAGATAAATCTGGTTCAGAATTCAGCCGGCAATTATGTATTTTCCGGTTACCTTATAACCATACTGGACATGGGCTCGGAGCTTGCCATACTCGCCATAGGCATGACCCTGGTGACGGCAGCTTCCGGCGGACAGGATATTTCCGTGGGCGCGGTCATCGCCATCGGCGGCAGCGTGATACTCCGTATCCTCTGCGGCAGCGATCCCAGACCTGACGTATTAAAGGCACCCATCATCGTGGCATTTCTTATAAGCTGCGTGGTATGTATGATATTCGGAGCATTTAACGGAGCACTGGTGGCTTTCTTCAGGATACAGCCCATGGTGGCTACCCTGATCATGTACACGGCAGGACGTTCCATCGCCGCATGGATAAACAACAATACCCTGCCTGTTATCAGCCCCGCTGCTTCTCCCGTATTTGCGTACTTTGGCGGATTCATCCCGGGGATACCGATCCCCACGCCGGTGTTCATCGCCATCATCTGTGTGATAATCACCATGCTGGTGCTTAAATTCACGAACCTGGGACTTTATACCCAGTCCGTAGGTATCAATGAGAGCTCATCCAGACTTAACGGTCTGAATCCCGAGTTCATCAAGCTTATGGCCTTTGTGCTTCTGGGACTGTGTGTGGCAGTTGCAGGCCTTATCAAGGTAAGCCGTATTTCCACCATCAACTATTCCGTTATCGCAAAGGATATAGAGATGGACGCAATCCTTGCGGTTGCCCTGGGCGGCAATGCGTTAAGCGGAGGTAAGTTCAACATGGTAGCATCCATTCTGGGCGCATATGTGATCCAGTTCCTTACCACCACCCTTTACAAATTCAAGGTATCTGCAGATGCGCTTCCCGCATACAAGGCAGTAGTGGTCATCTTCCTGGTAGTAATGAGCGCACCTATAGTGAGAGAGTATCTTGACAGATTGCGGAAAAAGATGGCAATAGCAGGAAAGGAGGCAGCACGGTCATGAAAAAGCTTAAGAATATGACAGATACCACACTCCTTCTTACCATAACCATCGTGGTGTTTTTCCTGATGTATATAGGAGCGGTACTTATTTTGGGTAAGGGCTTCCTTAAGCCTCAGAACTTCTTTAACATACTCAATGCAAATGCAGCGCTCATAATCACTTCGGTGGGCATGAGCATAGTGATGATAACCGGCGGTATCGATATTTCCGTGGGCGGCGTGGTCGCACTGGTAAGTATGTGCTGCGGTGTTTATTTGGATTATCATAACGGCAATCTGGTGGGCTCCGTGCTCATCGCGCTTGTGATAGGTCTTCTTTACGGTCTGGTCCAGGGATATCTGGTTGCGTATCTGGACATACAGCCCTTCATAGTTTCCCTGGCAGGTATGTTCTTTGCCAGAGGTATGACCACCATCGTAAATACGAAGCCTTTCAATGTGGCCAACGAGGCTTTTGTGGCATTGAAAAATACTAGGATCATCGTTCCCGGAATGGGATCCACAAACAAAAAGGGCATGTACATCGATGCCTATGTGGAGATAGGTGTGATCGTGGCTGTCATTGTGGTAGTGATCTTTTTCCTGGTGCTCCGTTACATGAAGCTGGGACGTAATTTCTATGCAGTGGGCGGCAACAAGCAGAGCGCACTGATGCTTGGAATCAACGTGAAACGTACCAAATTCATCTCACATATCATCTGTTCCATGCTGGCAGGCATCGGCGGTTATGTGTATTTCCTCCATGTAGGATCCGGTTCGGCGTCTCATGCGATGGGTATGGAAATGAACGCCATAGCTTCCTCCATAATCGGAGGTACCATGCTGACAGGTGGTGTGGGTAATATCATCGGTACACTTTTCGGCGTGCTTTCGTTGAGCACAATCCAGAATATAGTGGCATCAGCAGGATTTGACCAGGCATGGTGGACGGGTATCACCATAGCTGCAATGCTCTGCATCTTCCTGGTAATCCAGAGTCTTGTTATCGCAAGAAAGAACAAATAACGGAAAAGGACAGTGCAATTGAACGGATCAGGTATCAAAAGTATTCTGTCATCAATATTGATAATAAGCATTTTATTTGCGGCGGCAGGCTGTGGGAAAGGGCCTGCTGCCGCAAATGATGTTTTTTCTGTCGAAGAACCCGATAATGACAGTACGGTCATCGGGTTTTCCCAGCTGGGGGCGGAATCGGATTACCGCAGCGCCAACAGCGAATCCATCAAGAATGTTTTTATAAGGAGTATGGGTTATACCCTGCTTTTTCAGGACGGACAGCAAAAGCAGAGTAATCAGATAAGTGCCATACGAAAATTCATCCAGAGTGATGTGGATTATATCCTTTTGTCCCCGGTGACGGAATCCGGCTGGGATACGGTGCTGATGGAGGCGAAGGATGCGGATATCCCCGTGATCCTCGTGGACAGGACGGTGGAGGTGGAGGATGATGATCTTTATCTCTGTCATGTGGGCTCCGATTTTTTTCTGGAGGCGCAGAAGGCCTGTGAATGGCTTAAGGCATATACGGACTCCATAGGGATGGAGAGCGGGGATGTGCATATCGTGGATCTTCAGGGAACGCTGGGCTCCTCTGCCCAGATCGGAAGGACACTGGGTCTTAAAATGGCAGCAGCCAAATACGGCTGGGATGTGAAGGAAGAAGTGGTGGCTGATTTTACCCAGGCGAAGGGCCGTGAGGTGATGAGGCAGCTGTACTCAAAATATAAAGACATAAACGTGGTCTATTGCGAGAATGACAATGAAGCCCTCGGGGCTATAGAAGCCATTGAAAGCGCCGGCAGACGTGCGGGTTCGGATATCAACAACAGAAATATTTTAAAGCGCTCCATAATGGTGATGTCCTTTGACGGCGTGAGTCCGGAGGCGATAGACATGGTGAAACAGGATAAGATTTCCTGCATCGTGGAGTGCAATCCCGATCTGGGACCTTATGTCAGGGATATAATCGATAAATATGAGGAGGGGGAATATCCTCCCCGGGATATTTATGTGGATGAGAAAATATACAGTTCCAGTGACAGGGTTAAGAGCGTCAGTGTGAATGACGTTTTCTATGATGTTACGGTGCTGGAAGAATAAACGGAAAATGGAAGGAGAAAAAATGAGCAAACTGTATTTTATCGTAGGTAGTCAGGATCTCTACGGAGAGGAGTGCTTAAAGACGGTGGCTGAAGATGCACGTCAGATGGCGGCTTTTTTTGACGAGAAGCTTAAGGGCAATGTGAGCGTGGAACTGCTGCCTACAGTGGAAACCTCCGAGATCTGTATACAAAATTGCCGCAGGGCAAACAATGACGATGATTGCGTGGGAGTCATCACCTGGATGCATACGTTTTCGCCTGCGAAGATGTGGATAAAGGGTCTTTCTCAGCTGAGAAAGCCCCTGTTGCATCTTCATACCCAGTTTAACGAAAAGCTCCCTTACGATACCATAGATATGGATTTCATGAATCTGAACCAGGCCGCTCACGGAGACCGGGAATACGGTTTTATCCTGGCCAGGATGAACATTCCCCATGAGGTGGTGGCAGGATACTATAAGCATGAGGATGTGGTGAAAAAGGTGGCGGCTTTTGCCGATGTGGCAAGGGCCATAGCTTATTCAAATAATCTTAAGGTGGCCACCTTCGGCAATAACATGAGGGAAGTGGCCGTGACTGACGGCGACAGGGTGGAGACCCAGATCAGATATGGTTGGGAGACCAATTATTACGCCCTGGGAGATCTGGTGGAGTATATCAATGCAGTCACCGATGAACAGGTGGACAAAATGATGGCTGCATACAAGGAAAAATATACAATGAACACCGACAATGAAGAGGCGGTGAGAGAGCAGGCAAAGTATGAGGCGGCTCTTGAAAAGTTTATAGCAGACAAGGGGATAGGAGCTTTCACGGATACCTTCCAGGATCTGCATGGCATGAAGCAGCTCCCGGGAATCGCCATCCAGGATCTCATGGGCAAGGGTATCGGTTTCGGACCTGAGGGAGATTATAAGATAAGTGCCCTCAGTGCCGTGCTTATGGAAATGTCAAAGGGCAGAGCTGGTGCTACCGGTTTTATCGAGGATTACACCTATGATCTGACTTCAGGCTCTGAGCTGGAGCTGGCGTCCCATATGCTTGAGGTTCCGGTGGCTTTTGCCGCAAACAAGCCCGCAATAGAGGTACATCCTCTGGGGATCGGAGGAAAAGCGGATCCTGCAAGACTGGTTTTTGACGGTATCACCGGAGACGGCATTCAGGTTACCCTGGTGGATATGGGAGATCGGTTCAGGATCATCTGCGCAGATATAGAACTGGTAAAACAGCCTGCTCCTATGCCCAAGCTCCCGGTTGCCCGGATCATGTACAGACATAAGCCTGATTTCGCCATAGGAACCGCAGCATGGTGCTATGCCGGCGGTGCCCATCATTCGGTGGTTTCCACGGCACTTACCAGAAGCGACATAGCCATGTTCGCAAGGCTCACCGGGACCGAGCTCATCACCATCGGTGATGATACCACGGAGGCTGACCTGCAGAAGTTTTTTATGAAGTGATATAACAGAGAAAGGTGGTAAAAAATGCTTGAGGAATTAAAACAGAAGGTTTATGAAGCGAATATGCTTTTGCCCAAATATAATCTTGTGACTTTCACCTGGGGAAATGTCAGCGGGATAGATAGGGAAAAGGGGCTTTTTGTCATCAAGCCCAGCGGAGTGGAATATGAGACCATGAAGGCTTCAGACATGGTGGTGATGGATCTTGAAGGAAACAAGGTGGAGGGGGATTATAATCCTTCAACCGACACCCCCACCCATCTGGAGATATACAAGGCGTTTGAAAAAGTGGGAGGGGTAGTGCATACCCATTCTCCCCATGCAGTGGCCTGGGCTCAGGCCGGCAGGGATATACCCTGCTTCGGGACCACCCATGCGGATTATTTTTACGGGTCCATTCCCTGCGCCAGGAACCTGACCCCCGAGGAGATCGAAGAGGGTTATGAGATGAACACCGGAAGGGTGATCAGGGAATATTTTAAAGATCGTGATCCCATGCATGTGCCCGGAGTGGTATGCAAGAATCACGGCCCTTTCACCTGGGGAAAGGATGCATTTGATGCGGTCCATAATGCAGTGGTATTGGAAGAGGTGGCGAAGATGAACATCCTGACGCTTACCATCAATCCCGATGCCGAGTGTACTCCGCAGTGTATGCAGGATAAGCATTTCCTGCGCAAACACGGCCCCAACGCATACTATGGGCAGGGAGCGCGATCATGACGAAGTCATGATTCTGCATCGCGCGACCGAATTTGCCGCCGAGCGAAGAGAGGGGGCGTTACCAGAGCGCGATAGTATTGTAATACGGACGAAACCGGAAAAAGATGAAATAGTATGTATTGAAAATAATAGAAAAGGGGGAATAACATGAACGAAATTATCAAAAACGGTAAGACGGCACTGGGCATCGAGCTGGGTTCCACCAGGATCAAGGCGGTTCTCATCGACCTTGAGGGTAATGTCCTGGCAGTGGGCTTCCATGACTGGGAGAATTCTCTGGTGGACGGAGTGTGGACTTACAGTCAGGATGAGATCCATCAAGGCGTTAAAAATGCTTATGCCGATCTTAAGAAAAAGGTCAGGGAGCAGTATGACGAAACTCTGACTACGATAGGTGCCATGGGCATCAGCGCCATGATGCACGGCTATCTTGCCTTTGATAAGGACATGAAGCTGCTTGCGCCTTTCCAGACCTGGAGAAATTCAAATACAGGCCCTGCGGCAGACAAGCTGACTGAGCTCTTTGATTTCAATATACCGCTTCGCTGGACCATATCCCATATTTATCAGAGGATCCTGGATAAAGCCGGGCATGTAAAAAACATAGCTTATGTGACTACGCTTGATTCCTATGTGCATTATCTTTTGACAGGGGAAAAGGTTACGGGTATAGGCGATGCCTCCGGTATCTTCCCTATCGATTCGGAAAAGATGGATTATGACCAGGTGATGGTCGATAAATTTGATGAACTGATCAAGGGTGAAAACCTGCCTTTTAAGCTGCGTGATATACTGCCCAAGGTACTTCTGGCAGGACAGAATGCCGGTACTCTTACGGCTGCCGGAGCAGCATTTCTGGATGAGGCCGGTGATCTGAAGGAAGGCGTTCCCGTATGCCCTCCCGAGGGAGACGCGGGTACGGGAATGACGGCCACCAATTCCGTGGGAGTGAGGACGGGAAATGTTTCCGCCGGAACTTCTACCTTCGCCATGCTGGTAATGGAAAAGAAACTGTCAAAGGTCTACAGGGAGATCGATATGGTAACTACGCCTACCGGTTATCCGGTGGCCATGGCACATGCAAACAACGGTACATCGGATCTGAATGCCTGGGTTTCGCTTTTCGGTGAATTTGCAAAGCTCATGGGCTTTGAGGCTGATCCCGGTGCCCTGTATTCAAAGCTTTATACCAACTCTCTTGAGGGAGATGCTGACTGCGGCGGAGTGCTTTCATACGGATATTTTTCGGGAGAGGGCATTACAAATATGACAGAGGGAAGGCCTGTTGTCATCAGGCAGCCGGATGCGAAGTTTACGCTGGCAAACTTTATGAGATCTCATCTGTACACTTCTCTGGGTGCTGTTAAGATGGGACTGGATATCCTCTTTAAACAGGAGGGAGCAAAGTGCGACAGGATGATGGGACACGGCGGCTTCTTTAAGACTCCGGTAGTGGGACAGAGATATCTGGCAGCTGCCGTTAATGCACCTGTAACCGTAATGGAAACGGCAGGTGAGGGCGGCCCCTGGGGCATGGCTCTTCTGGCTGCATATATGCTGGAGGATACTGCGAACGAAACTCTGGACGAGTATCTGGATAAAAAGATATTTGCATCCCTTAAGGGCTCTGTGATCGAGCCTGTGGCCTCGGATGTGGACGGCTTTGAGAAGTTCATGGAAGGGTATCGTGCAGGCCTTGCGGTGGAGAGGGCCGCAGTGGAGAATCTGTAGAGGATGATCACAGGAAAGGGGCGGTATGTATACTACAATCGGAAGTGACAAAAAGGTCAGAGATGTGACCGGAAACCGGTTAAATGACCGGACCGATACATGGCCTGACATTTTGAAACTGTGATGTTAAACCCGGCAGGAATGCTCTTCCTGCCGGGTTAGTATTTTAGAAGGATTTTTAAGGGAAATGTGACGGTACCTATGGTAAAATTCAGATTTTTGATGTATAATATGTATTTGTTTAAAACATAAGGACACAGAAAGGGAGATTTCCAATGGGAATAATCGGCGCAATAATGGGCGATATAGCGGGGTCGGGGTCAGAAACCTTTGCCGAAGGCGCAAGGCGGATATATGACTATACCATGTTTTCCGACATTAACCGCGCCACCGGAGGTTCGGTTCTTTCGATAGCCTGCATGGAGGCCTGCAATACGGATATGAATTTTCTGAAATGGTACAGGCAGTACTATAATGAATATCCGAATGCGGGATACAATGAACGCTTCAAGGAGTGGGCGACGGAATATGACATAGCATCCTATGAGAGCTTTGGCAGCGACTGTGCCATACGTTGCAGCTACATAGGACAGCATTTCCCCAGGAATAAGGTGGAGGAGATAGCGGCCCAGTCTGCCAAGTGTACCCATAATCATCCTGAGGGGATAAAGGGAGCTGTCACCATAGCCATGTGTGTCAGAATGGCGGAGGACGGCAGCCCGAAGGAAGAGATCATGAACTACGCCAAGAAGATGTATCCGAAGCCGACGAAGACTCACAGTGAAGATGACTTCAAGGATTATGCCCTCACCGAAAAGAAGTTATTCAAGGAAATGACGGTTTACCGTTACCCTTGTGAGATGAGTACGGAGGAGTACAGAGGGACCATAAAAAAGAACACCTGCTGTCAGGGCAGCGTTCCGGTGGCCATAAGGTGTTTTTATGATACGGATTCCTTTATGGACTGTATGTATCTGGTCAATTCCATGGAGATAGACACCGATGCCGTGGGAGCCATGGCCGGCGCCATCTGTGAGAGTTATTACGGCAGGATGCCTGAGGAGAGGGAAGTCCTGGAAAGGTATCTGGACAAAAATCTGTATAGCAAACTTGAACAGTACGGTATAATTTAGACCGCCGGATATGTGTTGTTCCGGCAACGGCTGAACAGGGATCATGGGAAAGCACTACATATTGTGGTTGCTTTCCTTTTTTACGGCATTTTTTATGAGGTGTTTTGTTGACATAACTATTTATTTAAGGTATTATTTAACGTTGTATGCGATCTTATGTAAATTAAATCCGGGCCGGATCCCATGTTCTGTATTTTGGGGCAGGGTGACTGCTTTGTGTGACCGTTTTGTGAAAAGATATGTAGATTTTGTGTTTTCGGTTGACGCAAATACAGATCGCGTCTATCATCTCACGTAATTCTTATAAATATATGACATGAAAGGAATTGTAGGTAAATGAGTTTCCCCAAAAAACGCAAGAAGCTGTTCATTGTCATCATTGTTGTTCTCATTGTCGCGATCGTGGCGGTAGTTCTTATCTATAACAAGAAAAAGAAAAATGCCGAGGCTCTGGCCCAGATGGATGAACTGGAGACCGAGACCGTAAGCCGGCAGACTATCAGTAACTATGTTTCCATGACAGGGACCATAAAGGCGAAGGAATCCCAGACGGTGTATTCCACGGTGAATGAAGTGGAGGTTCTGGAGGTGAATGTCAAGGTGGGTGATTACGTTAACGAAGGTGACGTGATAGCTGTTCTTGATTCCAGCGATTTTGAAAATCAGCTGGCCAGAGCGAAGCGCGATCTGGAAAACCAGCAGCAGAAAAACGCACAGAGCCTGGCTAAGGCCGAGAGAAATTATCTAAGGGCTTTTGAGGATGCCCTGGTGGATGCGGACAAAATGGAAAAGGGCATATTCCAGGCCTCAACGGATTACGGCTATACGGAAGGAGATAAGGATAATGCCTATCAGGACTGGCAGGATGCCTTAGAGGATTATGAGGAAGCCAAAAAAGATTATAACGAGGCAAAAAAGAAATACAAGAAACTGAAAAAGAATAAGGAGTCAGTCAAATACGACGGCGAGACATATTATTATGAGGCCACGGGAACTGCCAATGACGGAACCAAGACAAAGGCAGATCTTAAAAAGACGGTGGAGTCGTTGGAGTCGGCAATGGATTCCGCCGAGAAAAAGGCAACGGAAGCCCAGCGTTCTTATGATCACGCT
>JAEEZH010000074.1 GCA_016288495.1 Lachnospiraceae bacterium | reverse complement strand
TGGTCTGTGTGATGTCGTTTATATGCTGGATCTGGATCATTCTGGTGGGAACCGGATATATCGCAATCGGTTGAGTCTGATCGGAAGGAAAAATGAGAGAAAGAATAGAACTTGCAAGGGGCAGGATCCGTGAGATCGTAAATGAAAAAGTGGTCGCAGAGCCTTTCGGGGATTATTTCAGGCACACGGCCTCTTTTTTGTGTTTTTTGTTTGACGGGACTGACAGCTTTGCGGATAAGGACAGGGACGAACTCAGACGCTTTAATGAGGGCCTGTATGAGGAACTGTATCCTGACAGATATGCGGCCGGTTATCTTAATCCCGGCTACGCATGCGAAAAGCTCTCCGATGAATACGGAAGGGAGCTTTCCCTGCTCTTTGCCTGCATACGCGGGGTGATCCCCTTTGCCCACGAAAATATATATGATGATATCCGGTTGGAGGATGAAGCCATCCTTCTGGAGCTGTATCTGGAAGTGTACGGCAGTTTTTACCAGTCGGCAGCTGACAATGAGCTTCCGGGGAAGGAAACGGTCAGGCAGATCATCTATTCGCACATGAGCGATTATGCGGATGTGACCATAAGGTCAAGGCTTCTTGACACGGTGGATCCTTCACGGGATTTTGCAAAAAATATTATAGAAGAAAGTGATCTTTCGGATGTGTCTTATCTGTACCGTTTCGGTGAATGCATCGATGAGGGCCTGATAAAGACGGCGGAGTATATAGCATCCTTAAGTGAAGATGATATCGATAAAATGGCAGGCGCCTTTGTCAAAGGATTTTTCGACGGATTTAAGGCATACGGCAAGGACGTTTCGGTTAAAACAACGGTGGGGATCAGATATCCCCTGGGCTTTGAGAGAGTGGTGAAGGCCGCCATCGGGCTTTTCAGGGAACAGGGGCTTGAAAGTGTGGTCTTCAGGGCTCCCGTGCATCTTCTGACCAGGAGATCTTCGTCGGGTTATTTTGGGTATATGCCTGACAGACAATATGTATACGATCATAAAGAGGATATGGCCTGTATTTTGGATAAAGCCCTCACGGAACGGTATGTTGAGGTGTACGAGGCCGTCTGCCGTGAATTTAAGGATCTGTTTTCGGCCATGGCGGGCCCCGCTGTTTTTGAGGATTTCGGAGAGCCTCCATTCATTCCGAAAAAGTCTCCCTGCAGGTTTGTCTTTGATGAAAAACAAAAGAAGCTTAACGTAGAACTGGTGTCCGCCCTCAGCCGGATCTCGGAGAGATATATGCCGGATGATGAGACCAGTTATACCATGATATCCTTTCCTACATCCCATATAGGGGATGATTTTGAAAAGATCTTTTCCGAAGTGATCACACTGAACACCTTGGATTCGGCTCTCTTTAGCCGGATCCAGCAGAGGATCGTGGATGTGATGGACAGGGGAGTCTTCGCCAGCGTAAAGGGCTGCAACGGAAATGAGACGGATTTAAGGATCTCACTCTGGCCTCTTGATGATCCGAAGACCCAGACTATATTTGAAAACTGTGTGGCGGATGTGAACATCCCTGTGGGAGAAGTGTTCACTTCACCGGTCCTGGAAGGGACCGACGGAGTCCTTTTTGTAAAAAAGGTGTACCTGGACGGCCTTGAATACAGAAACTTAAAGTTTGAATTCAGGGACGGATTCGTGGTGGATTATTCCTGTGACAATTTTGATGATGCCCGGAAAGGTAAAGAATACATCCGCACCAATGTTTTCCATAACCATGAAACCCTGCCCATGGGCGAGTTCGCGGTGGGAACAAACACTTTTGCCTATGTAATGGCCGTAAAATACAATATTTTTGACAGGCTCAACATACTCATAGCCGAAAAGACCGGTCCTCATTTTGCGCTGGGAGATACCTGCTACAGTCACGGGGAGGATCTGGTCATATTCAACCCGGACAAAAAGGAGATAGTCGCAAGGGAAAATTCCCAGAGCAGGAAAAGGAAGGAAGATCCGGCAAAGGCATATTTTAACTGCCATACAGATGTGACCATGCCATATGAGGAGCTGGGAGAACTGAGCATAACCGACAAAGACGGCGAGGTCCATTTTATCATTAAAAACGGCAGATTTGTGGTCCCGGGTTGTGAATTTTTAAACGAACCTTTGGATAATCTGTAAAAAACTATATTGATAGTATTGTGACAAAAAGGGTATTGAAAATTTTTATCCTTTTTATTATAATGATGTGGCGAAAACGATTAGGAGGTTGTCCGTCCCTCCCGGGATGAGCCGGGACCGCACTTTACGGGAACGGATCATTCAGACGGGCGAGGTACTAATTTAATTTCTTATTTAGGAGGAAACGAAGTTGAAGAAGAAGATTGTAAGTGTATTGTTATGCACGACCATGGTTGCTTCCATGCTGGCAGGCTGTTCAGGTGCAGCACAGCAGGCAACCGACGCAGCAGCAGATGCAGCACAGCAGGCTACTGACGCAGCAGCAGATGCAGCACAGCAGGCTACTGACGCAGCAGCAGATGCAGCACAGCAGACCGCAGATGCAGCAGCTGACACAGCACAGCAGGCAGCTGACACAGCACAGCAGGCAGCAGATGCAGTATCAAATGCTCTTGACATTTCCAGCGATACCGGTAAGGTTCTCAATATCTACTGCTGGAATGAGGAGTTCAAGTCACGTCTTACAGATCACTATCCCGGATATGAGGAAGTTGATGCTACTCACGGTAAGATCGGCGATGTCGATGTAGTATGGAATATCACCCCTTCAGATGACAATGCATATCAGAACAATCTGGATGAGAGACTTCTTGCACAGGCTGATGCAGCTGATGATGAGAAGATCGACCTCTTCCTTGTAGAGGCTGACTACGCTCTTAAGTATGTTGACACAGACTATACTGTTCCCGTAGCAGACCTTGGTATTTCCGATGCCGATACTGCTGATCAGTATCAGTACACAAAGGACATCGTTACCGATTCTAACGGCGTTCTTAAGGGTGTTTCATGGCAGGGCTGCCCCGGTATCATGTTCTACAACAGAGATATCGCAGCTGAGGTTCTCGGAAGCGAGGAGCCCGAGGATGTTCAGGAGTTCGTTAAGGACTGGGCTACATTCAATGAGACAGCTACCAAGCTTAAGGCAGCAGGCTACAATGTAACAGCTACCACAAACGACACCTATCGTGTATATTCAAACAACGTTACATCAAAGTGGGTTGACGGAACTACCGTACACATTGATGACAACATCAAGAAGTGGGTTGACGATTCCAAGGTTCTCGTAGACGCTAAGGAGACCACCACTGCAGAGCTTTGGTCTGATGACTGGTCAAAGGGCTTCTACGGTGATGTATTCGCATACTTCGGACCCGCTTGGCTCGTAAACTTCTGTATGGCAGACGGCGAGGACGGATCAGTAGCTACCAACGGACGTTGGGGCGGTGTTGTAGGTCCTCAGTCCTTCTTCTGGGGCGGCACATGGATCTGCGGCGCACAGGGCACAGATAACCCTGCACTTGTTGGCGATATCATGAGAAAGCTTACCTGCGATGCTTCTATCATGAAGGAGATCGTAGAGAAGGATGACGATTTCGCAAACAACAAGACCGCTATGGCAGAGATGTCAGAGTCTGGTTACACCAGCCGTATCCTCGGCGGACAGAATCCTCTTCCTATGTACATGGAAGGTGCAGAGAAGATCGATCTCTCAAATCTTTCCGAGTATGATCAGGGTTGCAACGAGGAATTCCAGAACGCTATGAAGAACTACTTCGATGGCAACGCAGCTACCTATGAGGAGGCACTTGATCTCTTCAAGAAGGCTATCACCGAGAAGTATCCTGAGCTTACAGTAGAATAATCTTTAGTACTGTTGATCGCCCCGCCTCTTATCATGAGGGGCGGGGCGATTTTAAAGCTGATTAAGTTAAAGTTTTAACGGGGTTTGTGTTTTGTACAGAGGCAATCGGTTTTCCGGTTGCTTCTGGGGAAAACACAAGGAGAAGGAGGAAAACAATTTGTCAAATCAAGTAACTGAGAAGAGCGATTCCATGAAGGAAGCTGTGTACAACGCAGCCAATCGTCGCAACAACCGCAACGTGGTGAGGTACAATAAATGGGGTTACATTTTTCTGATACCCTTTGTTGTGGTCTATGTCATCTTTCAGCTGGTTCCGCTGATTTCCACGGTTTATAACAGCTTCTATGAGAATTACATGTCCGGTCTTAAGCAGATAGGACCGAATTTTGTTGCTCTGGGAAATTATAAACAGCTTTTTGTGTCCGGAGATATCTGGACATATTTCAGGAATACCATGATCATGTGGATCTTAGGGTTTGTTCCCCAGATCTTCTTTTCACTGCTTTTGGGTTCATGGTTTTCCGACAACAGACTCAGGCTTAAGGCAGCCGGCTTTTTCAAGACAGTCATCTATCTGCCTAACCTGATCATGGCATCCGCATTTGCCATGCTGTTCTTTACGCTGTTTGCCGACACGGGTCCGATCAATTCCATTCTCCAGCAGATTGGTATCCTGAAGGAGCCCTTCAGCTTCATGTCAAATGTGAACAGCGTGCGTTCACTGGTAGGTTTTATGAACTTTATCATGTGGTTTGGTAATACCACCATCCTGTTGATCGCCGGTATGCTGGGTATAGATCCCGGATTGTTTGAGGCGTCCGA
>JAEEZH010000073.1 GCA_016288495.1 Lachnospiraceae bacterium | reverse complement strand
TAATGCCAATTATAGTTTCGTGCTTTGTATTTTGTCTATGATCGTCTTATGTAAGACTGCTTTTTGTGCAACACCCACAAATATGATCAGGTTGCATCTTATAGATTACACAAATAATCCTCTGTTTTTATCCATACATACCATGTCCATCATGCCCGTTCTTCCGTAGGTATAACCGGATGACACTTTTTCGGCATGTTTCATTATGGAAGGTGAATGGTCATCCGCAGCGATCTGTCTGAATGACTTTCCTATCTCATCCATAACGGTTATGGTATTGTCTATGTCGGTAACATCCATGGAATACATGGCCTTTGCCAAAGATCTCTCACAATAATCATAAAGGGAAAACAGATCATTTGAGATATCGTATTTAAAATCCAGTGAATTCTTTAAATGTCTCAAAACTTTGGAGGCGTTTCGCAATGCTTCGGTGTAGCTTTTGATGCTCTCCTCATCCCTGCCTTTTTTTAAGGCGATCCTGGCGTCGTCCGTATAGCAGGAATAAATATCGAAGAGTACGGCAATGATACCTGTGGCATTCCCGGATGTTATTCTGTTTGTAAATCCCTGTTTTTCTCTTAAAGTCATATCGACCTCACCGGTAAACTAAAACCTTATCCGAGTAACTGCAATGCCATCTGAGGAAGCTCGTTGGCCTGAGAAAGTGCCGATGTGGCTGCCTGTGTAAGTACGTTATACTTTGTGTAATCCGTCATCTCAAGAGCCATATCCACATCCTTAAGTCTGGAGATAGCCGAGTTCATGTTCTCGTTTGTCTGGTCAAGAGATTTTACGGCGTATTCCAGTCTGTTTGTATAAGCACCGAGAGAGGATCTGACCTCATTGATATATGCAATGGCGTCATCTGCCTGTGTGATCGCTCTGGAAGCACCCTCCACCTTTGTCACATCCATATCATCGATGTAAAGATTCTTTGTGTCGGTGGGATTGATGATAACCGTCATCTGCTGCCCCTCGTTTGAACCTATCTGAAGCTCCATGGGACCGATGTCCGTAACGTCAAGCTTGATCAATCCGTCATAAGCATTTCCTGAAGGGTCTAAAGCACCGTCCTGGTAGCCTGCCTCAAGGAGCATGCTCATCTTAAATCCGCCCACATCGGTAAAGGTTACCCTGTTACCGTCCATTGTGTAGGTGGCAGTACTTGAAAGCTGACTTACTTCACCCGGAGGGTTGATGGTTATCTGTGCATCTGTTCCCCTGTTGGGATTTATGCTCGAAGCCTCGTTTCGGGCGGGAAGGTTAAGCTCGTTTTGAAGCGCCTCATTGCTCACGGATATATCCATGCCTGCTTCAGCACCATATCTGACAGAAGTAAATATGTAGCCGGTAGGTGTTCTTTCCACATTAGCATTACCAAGTTCAGCCGCATCTCTTAATGCCTGATACACCTCTTCTTCACTCATGCCTTTGGTGATAACGGCCTTTGCACCGTTGATATCAACTGTTCCCTCATTCGTTACACTTGAAGGAAAAGCACCGGTTACAGTTATTGCAGCCTGGGTAGCGGCGCTGTCGACCTTGAATACATAAGGACCTGCCTCAACGGCGTCCGTGGACTGAATGCGGCTGATATGATCCGCATAGCAGCGTGCTCCCACCGAACCGTCAAGAAGGGTCTTTGTATTAAACTCAGTAGTGGATGAGATACGATCGATCTCACTCTTTAAGTTTTCTATCTCTAACTGGATCGACTCCTTATCCTTCTGGGAATTTGTATCGTTTGCAGCCTGAACAGCAAGTTCTCTCATACGCTGAAGCATGCTGTGAACTTCATTTAAGGCTCCGTCTGCGGTCTCCAAAACAGAGCTTCCGTCAGATGCGTTCTGAGAAGCCTGTGACAAACCGTCTATCTGTGCCTTCATCTTGTTGGAAATAGCCAGTCCGGAGGGGTCATCCTTTGATCGGTTGATCTTAAAGCCTGAAGAAAGCCGCTCCATGGAAGCAGCAAGGTTATCTTCTGTACGAAGCAACTGCTGGTTCGTGATAACGGCCGAAATGTTATTATTGATCTTCATAGGGGATGTCTCCTTTCACCTGCATAGTAAAGCATGCGTTTTTCTTTTTCGGGAGTGTGTATACTCTCGTTTATCGATTGCTTAATTGCTTCCATGCAAGGTGTGAGACAATCCTTGTCTACAAATTATTTATCGGCAATATGGCAAAAAAAATAAGTGCCGTAAGGAAAAAATCCCTGACGGCACCCATCATTTTTTTATTTTTTATGATACTATTTCCCCAAAGCCCTGAATAAAAGCTCTGGCAATGTTATAAAGCTTTCTGGTCTGGATCTCTCTTCTCTCGGAAGTGACCTCATAATCGGGTCTGTCGGTGTAGATCGCATTTGCGTCCACTGCGTCCTCCAGCGCCACCGTAAGTCCCACCGGCATCTGAGCGATCCCGGAGAGCCTGTCACCGAGAGTCCTTATATTCTCTGACAAAAGATCTCTCATGGACGAAGTGCTGACCCTTATTCTTCCTTCAAGAGCGTCTCCGTCGTATCTGAAGGATCCGCTGATGACTCCGGTAGTCTCCATGGAAAGGCTTATATCCACCTGACCCTTGTCCTCATCTTTACCACGGACTATCTTTAGCGTCATGTTGCCCAGTTCATCCGCTACCATTATGGGCACCGCATACTGCTCGGTATCTTTGGCAGCCCTGCCCAAAAGCTCAAACTGCTTCATGGATATCCTCATGCCGCGGACATCAATGTGACCGGTCTCACGCTCTATTATCATGTTTTTCATGACGTTTTCGGCGGTCTCGGCTAATTTTTCCTGTGCCTCCGCCATTTCCTCGGGAGTCTTGGCCGCCTCACCGAAGGCCTCTATGATATCTTCCATCACATCAGAAAGAGCACCCTCGGGATCATCTATATCAAGATCCGATGTGATCTGGGAAAACGCCTTATTCTCCCGCTCATGCATGGCCTTATTTAAGTTTTTAAACAGACCGTTGCGGTCGGACATATATGCTGCCCACGCCTCAAGATTAGCCGGAGTAAGCGGAGCATCCATAGCACTTAATACCTGATAGATCCGCTCCTCTGTGGCAACTGCCTGCTGAAGGCGGGCCACCTGCTCCTTTGCGTATTCTTCATCAAGCTTTTCGTCTGCGGACTTATCCATGTTTTCAAGGGCCGATGCGAACTGATCCGGACCCATGTTCATATACTGATCCTCGGACTCGAACTGCATCATGAGATTCGGAGTCATCTCATTTCCCGCATCCTGCAAGCGGCTGTACATAAAGCCTGCCTCGATCTGCTCGGTGATGGAAAGCTTACCCACATCCACTGCGCTTATTCCGCCGAAATCATCATCTACGGTATACTCCCTACCCTCGTTTTTTCTCGAGCGTACGGCAGTCATCATATTGCGAAGAGTGATCTCCATTCCCGCAGCCATCAT
>JAEEZH010000007.1 GCA_016288495.1 Lachnospiraceae bacterium | reverse complement strand
TCACCCTCCTCTTCACTTTCGCTGAAATATTTTGTGTACTCATAGATCATATCGTCATCACCGCCACAGATCACGGAAGTGTAGCCGATATAATACATATTTCTGATAACATTGTCGGGCCTGGACAGGAAATTGGCAAAAGCCTGGGCAGCCTCCTTCTTTTCAGGGTCATCCCCTATCCCTTTTTTCAGCAACACCCAGCCGTCAAACCACAGATTGGTCCCCTCCTCCGGGGTGGAATATTTAAGATAAAGATCATCCTCCATGGCCTGTTCGATGGTAAAGCTGGCGTCCCCCGACCACTGCTGGTTGGCCACTACTTTTCCGGTGACCATATCCGCCTTTCCGGCATCCGTCTCAAAGGAATATACATTATCCTTGATCTTTGTCAGTATATCCTGGGCAGCATCGATAGTCTTCTGATCCGTGGAATTAAGGATCTCAGTGAGATTTTTGTGATAATCGGGATCCGCTTTAAACTCGGGATCCTGGATCCTGTCATAAAAATTAATGGCCAGAGCGGCAAAATAGGCGTCACGCACGCTGTCCTTTACGGTAACCTGTCTTTTGTATTTGTCATTGAGCAGCAGGTCCCAGTGGGCTGCATCCTCCTCGCTCACTTCTTCCGGATTATAAACCAGGCCCAGAGTCCCCCACATATAGCCTGCAGCATAGTCCTTAAGCTTCATGCCGTCGATGGACAGATCCTCGTATACTCCGTCGATATAATCGGATACTCCTCTTATATAATAGTTTTCTTCCTTGTTTTTGTCAAAAAAACTCTCGTCATAGGGCAAAAGCTCACCTTCATGCAAAAGCTTCATGATCATGTATTCCGAGGGGCAGACCAGATCATAAACGCTGCCCAGGGTAAGCTGGTTATACAGTTCTTCGTTAGTACCGAAGCAGGAATATTCCACCTTTATCTTTTTATTATAGGTCTCGTAATACCAGTCTTCAAACTCTTCCATCAGATCGGATTCGCCGAAGACAGTCCTGCCATCGGGCAGCTCTATCCTCTCATCCTCATCCCAGTCTCCCATGTCTATATATTCTTCCCAGTTTGCCACACGCAATACAGTAACGTCCTCTTTATCCGATGAACAGGATGTCATAACCGGCAATAACAAAAGTATGAATATGAGCATGGCTGAAATTTTTCTATTCCATAAAATCATTTCTGCCTCCAAGATTGGTAAAGATCACAAAAGCAACAACAAACAGAAAAATAACGGTGGAAAGCGCCCAAAGCGCGGTTTTTATCTCGGTCTGGGCTCCTCTGGTGGCATTGACCACATAAGTGGAAATGGTGTCAAAGGAAGCCGGCTTGGTATAAGTGGTGATGAAATAATCATCCAGGGACAAAGTCACGGCAGTCAGGAAACCGTTCACTATCCCGCCGAAGATCTGGGGGATGACCACCTTGAAAAAGGCCTGTCTTTTGTTGCAGCCCAGATCCAGCGCCGCCTCAAACAGGGAGTCATCAATCTGAAGCAGCCTGGGATAGACCGACAGATGGACAAAAGGCGTACACGGGGTGGACAGTGCCAGCACCAGGGGGATACAGGTGGCTTTATCCATTTTGCAGAAAACGATCAGCAAAATACATACAGAAAAGCCTGTAACCACATCCGCGTTTACCACGGGGATCTGGTTTGTAAATTCCACAAAGTGTTTGATCTTGTCATTTGAATAATATACGCTCACAGCTCCCACAGTCCCCAGGATAGTGGACAGAACAGAGACCACAAATGCAAGGATCAGGGTAGAGAGCATCATGGAAGTCAGAGCCGGTTCGGTAAAAAGGGTGATGTAATTGTTCACCGAAAAATGTCTGCTCTGTCCCAACATGGATGAATCCGTGAAGCTGTAAAAAGCCAGGATCAGCACCGGAAAATACAGAAAGATTATCACTGCCCAGAATATTATATTTGATAAAAACGCTTTTTTCTTCTTTGTCATTTTTTACTTATAAGCCTGTTCGAGATTATGGTCATCAGCCCTATCACCACCAGCAGCACCGCCGAGATGATGGAACCGTTATTCCAGTCATAACATGAGAAATAGCTGCCGATGAGGCTGCCCATGATGTAAGTGCTGTTGTAGACCATGTCAAGAACCACATAATTCGTCATGGCCGGAAGGAATACCATGGTGATGCCTGCGATGATACCCGGAATGGTAAGGGGAATGATGATCTTCACAAAGGTCTGCACCTTCGTGGCCCCCAGATCATACCCTGCCTCTATCAGCGAATCATCCAGCTTTACGATGGAATTGAACAAAGGCAGTATCATAAAGGGCAGAAAATCATATACCATGCACAGCACCGTGTTAAAAAAAGGATACAAGGCGATATTTCCTTCAAAATAGGTCAGTATCTCCTTGAGTGCCGTAACCCTCAGCGTGAAATTTATCCACATGGGCAGTACAAAGACCATCAGGAAAGAATGTCTGCCGCGATACACTCCCTTAGCCAGGATAAAGGCTATGGGATAAGCCATGAGAAGACAGATCACAGTAGTCAGAAAGGCTATGAGCACGGAGTAAAAAAAAGTGCCGATGGTCCTTGTGTTGGTAAAAAAGTGTATGAAGTTATTGAATGACAGCCGCCCTGACCCGTCGGTAAATCCGTAATACAGCACCACAAACAGCGGCAGAAGTATAAAGCACACGGAAAAGATGATATACGGGAGTACAAAAAAGGCGCTGACCTTGTTGTTATTTTTCATTAGCTTACCCTGATGGCATGTCTGGGAATGATGATGCCGACCTTATCCCCCTGATTCCACAGATATTCGTCATCAACCACATAATCGATATCGTTCTGGGATCTGACTGTGTAGCTGTAGTGGTCACCGATATAGTAAAATGAGGTGATCACCCCTGTCACCAGACCTTCTTTTGCATTGTCGGAAAGCTGAGCCTTAGCCGGATCAAAGGAAACATCCAGCACAAGCTCATCGGTATCGACCTCATTTTTATCCTTGTCATACAGTTTTCCGTCGGAAATGGAATACTTTCCTTCGCAGACGGATTTGACCGGCATATTGATCACGGCATCGGCGAAACGTATCTCCACTATCTTCTCATAAACGCCGGTGATCTTTCCTTCGTAATGGTTCAGGGTCATATCGTATCTGATGATATGGATCATGTCGGGTTCCACCAGAAGCCCGACCTTCTCTTTTTCCCGGTGAAGCTCAAAGCAGTGCACTTCCATCTCATACTGCCCGCACTGGACAAAAGTGACGTAGAAGGTACCTTTGAAGTCCACGGAAGTCACCTCGCCTGTAAGCTGGCCTTCCCCGGGTTTGACTATATCCACATCCTCGGGTCTTATGACCGCATCTATCTTTGTGCCTCTGGGATAATCGTCCACAGTCTGGAAGATGGCATCCGCAAAGGAAGCTTTTTTATCCTCCAGCATGGTCCCGTTAAAAATATTACTCTCACCGATAAAGTCTGCCACAAATACGTTGGCCGGCTCATTGTAGATATCCTCGGGAGTGCCCACCTGCTGGATCATGCCGTCAGCCAGCACCACGATCTTATCGGACATGGTAAGTGCCTCTTCCTGATCATGGGTAACAAAAATAAAGGTGATACCCAGGAGCTTGTGCATGTTTTTGAGCTCCAGCTGCATCTCCTTTCTCATCTTGTAATCAAGAGCGCTCAGAGGCTCGTCCAAAAGCAGGACCTTAGGTTCGTTGACAATGGCCCGGGCAATGGCGATACGCTGCTGCTGACCGCCGGAAAGCGTATCGATGCTTCTTTGTTCGAAGCCCTCCAGATCCACGATATCCAGCACCTTTTTTACCTTTTCCTCGCACTCGGCCCTGCCCATGCCTTTAAGATTCAATCCGAAGGCTATATTGTCATAAACATTCAGATGAGGGAAAAGGGCGTACTTCTGAAAAACCGTGTTGACCGGCCTTTTATCGGGGGTAAGGGGGGATATGTCGTTGCCGTCCAGCAATATCCTGCCCGTGGTGGGAGAATCAAAGCCTCCTATCATTCTCAGGATCGTGGTCTTGCCGCAGCCTGAGGGACCCAGCAATGTAACAAACTCGCCGGCCTTTATCTCCAGATTTATGTCCTTGATGACCTCGGTATTATTGTCGTAACTCTTTGAGACATTTACCAGTTCTATTATATTCTTAGTGTCTGCCATTCTTTATGAATATCCTGCCTTTATCTGATCTTTTCGGGAAAGCCCACTTTTTTCTGAACCTTGCGGAGGGTTTTTGAGGAATAATACTCCGCTTTTTGGGCGTTTTCCTTGATTATCTTATCGATGTAATCCTTTTCCTTTTCAAGACGGTGGAATTCATTCTGCAAAGGTGTGAGCACACTGACCACGCTTTCTCCCACCGCTGTCTTCAGCTCACCGTAGCCCTTGCCTTCAAACTCCTTCACAGCCTCCTCAGGAGTCTTGTCGGTGCATGCGCAGTATATATCCAGAAGGTTCTTAAGGCCGGGCTGTTCGTCCCTGTATGCCACCATGGCCTCGGAATCCGTGACCGCACGCTTGAACTTGCGCATCACAGTATCCGCATCGTCCATAAGATAGATGGAGGCGTTGGGATTTTCGTCGGACTTACTCATCTTCTTGGCAGGGTCCTGAAGGCTCATGATCCTGGCTCCCAGCTTGCCCAGATAAGGCTCCGGAACCGTGAACACATCCCCGTAGATGGCGTTGAACCTGTTGGCAATATCCCTGGTGAGCTCCAGATGCTGGAGCTGGTCCTTACCTACAGGCACCACATCAGCCTGATATAAAAGTATGTCGGCGGCCATGAGCACCGGATAGGTAAACAGGCCCGCATTGATATTGTCCTCATGCTTTGCAGATTTATCCTTGAACTGGGTCATGCGGGAAAGCTCTCCCATATAGGTGAAGCAGTTCAGGATCCATGCCAGTTCTGCATGTCCCGACACATGGGACTGATAATACAGACAGTTCTTTTCGGGATCTATCCCGGCTGCTATATAAAGCATCAGCAGATTGCGGGCTCTTTTGCGAAGCTCAGCGGGATCCTGTCGCACAGTGATGGAATGCTCATCCACCACGCAGTAAAAGGTGGTATATTCATCCGCCAGATTTACCCAGTTTTTCAGTGCTCCCAGATAGTTCCCCAGGGTAAGTGAGCCTGTGGCCTGCATACCGCTGAATAAGATCTTTTCATTTCCTAACATTTTATCTGTGTATTTCCTTTCTGAAATTGATATTATTTACTCATCTTATCGGGGATGGGATTCTCGGCCTTTATCTTCTCGATATTCATCTTCGGGATCTTGATCCCCTTCAGATATTTCCTTTTGATAAAGTCGAAGGTCCGCTCCTCTCCCTTTTCCTTCAGCATGTTGAGCAGGAAAACGATGTCGTTTTTCGTCTTTTCATGCATCAGCAGGCTGTCTATGCCCTGAAGCAGATAGGCAAGGGGATATGAATCCTTGTAATTTTCTTTGTTATAGGTCTTTGATGCTGCTACCCTGTCGCAAAACATCTCGGCTATATACTTCCGGGGCATCACGGCTCCCACCATCTGGCCTCTCTTGCCGCTGCAGCTGTAATCCGTCCAGTATTCGTAATGATGCTTGTTCCGTCCCTTGTGATGAAGCCAGGCTTTGGATACGCCTGTGGCCTCACGCTCCGCATTGTTGGGGCTCCTGTTTCCCTGATAATATATGACGCCGGGAATGAACTCCACAGGGGAATATTTTGACAGGTCATGAAGCAGCCCCTGCCAGTACAGCCCTGCCCTGAAGCAGTTTCTCATCACCTCATAACGATGATGGTTTATTGTTGATAAGTGTCCAAGGATATCCATGTTTATTCATCATCCTGCTTTTTGCGTATTTTTTATTTCAGTATTCTGATCAGTGCTCTCAGTATCCCTGATATCTGTATTACCTGATCCTTTATCCTCAGGATCTGTATCACCCGGATCCGTATTCTCGGGATCCATGTTAACAGGGGCTGTATTATCATTATCTGCAATATCGGATTGCTTTTTATCAGAGTCCGTATTTCGGGAATCTGCATTATCTGATCCGTTTTTATCAGAATCTTTTCTATCAGAGTCTGTATTATCGGAGCCCGTTTTATCTGAGTCTGTACTATCGGCCGTATCCACAGCCTTTAGCAGCACAACGCATCTGGATATGACACGTATGCCGGTCTGATCCTCCAGAGGAGCTTCTTCCTCCACAAAACCCTTCGAACTGTCCATGATAAGCTTCCACTTTTTTCCTTTCGGAAGCTTGGGAAGCGCAAAGCGTTCTTCGATCCAGTAAAGATTATACGCGATGTAATAAAACTCATTCCTGCCCGTATACAAAAGCCCTATACTTCTGGAATAACTCTCAAAATGAGGCATCCAGGCCTGTTCTCCATGGTATGACACCTCAGGATAGCCCACATGATTGGTGTCGTTCATGGACTTGGGCCCGCTCTGGCGGAATACGGCATTCGCTTTTCTGAAGGCGATCATACTTTTCACAAAATCATGATATTCCTTTTTTTTCGAAAGCTGATCCCAGTTGAGCCAGGTTACGGGATTGTCCTGGCAATATGCGTTGTTATTGCCGTTCTGTGAATTACAGAATTCATCACCTGCCATTATCTTGGGGATCCCGGCAGCCAGGAAAACAAAGCTTAAGGCGTTAAATATCTGCCGCTGTCTCAAACGGCTGATGAACTTTTTGCGGCACACGCCTTCCACACCGCAGTTCCAGCTGAAATTGTAATCCGTTCCGTCCCTGTTCTCCTCTCCGTTATCCTCGTTGTGCTTCCTGTCATAGGAAACCAGATCGTTCAGGGTGAACCCGTAGTAATTCGTAATATAATTTATAATGCCGTGCTCTTTGGGATTGTTCAGCTGGGCAAAGGTGAAGGATCTGAGCATATCCTCATCGCTCTTAAGATATTTTCTCATGTCATACATGAAATTATCCTGGATGAGGGCAGTATTCCTTCTGTGGCCGGCAGGCAGCTCATCCAGGCCGCGAAGATATATCTTCGTATCGGCGAGAATGGGATCCGTCAGGAAATGATCCCGGGGCAGTTTTTCACCCATGATCACGGCGCCGTCGATATGATATTCCAGAACCCAGTGCCTAATGCAGTCAGTCATGAGCTGGGGCCGGATAAAGGCCGGGAAGTAAAACTGCATCACCACTTCGATCCCGTTTTTATGAAGGGCTTTTACCATATCCTTGAAGGAACGTACCGGATCCTTTATACCCGAATACGCGGCCTTGGGTGCAAAATAAAAGGCTTCTTTTGAATATCCCCAGTAATTTATGCTGATCTTTTTTCTTTTGACACGCTCTGCCTTAAGGGCACTTGCCAGCTCTCTGGCCTCCTTCGAATCCTGAGGGATATGTGTGCCGTTGGCAGGATAGGGCGGATTGGCAATGATCTCATTAAAATCATAGGCCGGCATCAGCTCTATCTGATTGATGCCCAGCTCCTTAAGATAGGGGATCTTTTCCGTGATCCCTTCGAAACAGCCGGGATATTTCACCATTGAGGATGTATGCCGGGTAAAGCCTCTCACATGAATGGTATACATGATCACGTCCTCAAGGGGTATGGAGGGATGTTCATCCTCTTCCCAGTCATAATCCACACAGGGCGCAAAAACAGAACGGGGCTTCCTTTTTCCCCACTTGTCGCAGCCTGAAAGAGCCTTGGAATAGGGATCGCAGAATACCACGCTGTCATCATAAAAACTGTATGTGTATTTTGAGAAATCAAGACCGGAAAGCCTGAAGGCCCAGACATCTCCGAATCTGCATTTTTCGGGGATTTTGACACGCAAAATACGATGTGAATCAGATAGGTTGTAGATACACATCGTCAACGGCTTATCCATGCCTGCGCAGACGGCTATATTCATTCCACCGCCAACGCTGCAGGAAACGCCCATTATGGTGGGATCACCCGACTCAATATTTAATGCACACATATTATAAATTTTAATACAAAAAGGGCGTGTTTTCAAGATTTTTTCAATAGTTTTACAGCAACCGTATAAAAACGCCGGCCACAATCCCTCATACAGAGAGATCTGCGTCTGTCATACGTCATCCTTCATAATGTACAAAAGTCCCAGGGTGCCGGGGCCCGTAGCCGTCGTAATGGTAGCGGGAAGAACATCAATATATATCCTTTCAAAGCTTATCTTCTCCCGTATGATACGACAGATCTCATCGAGCTGAGCCATGGTAAAGCCGGCATGAGCTATCTCTATAAATTCTGTGCTTATTCGGTTTTTATCCCTGAGCATATAATCAATATATTTTCTCCAGGCGGTTTCCTTATCTCCGATGTAAAACCGTTTCAGCTTAATCCTCCCATCGTTTACCATCAGTACCGGATGAGCAATAAAGGAACGGATGAGCCCGGCGCTTCTTGCAGAAACCAGCCCCGACTTATGCATATAATCCAGGTTTTCCATTATAAAAGTGTTTACAAGCCTTTTCTGAAGGCCGGAGATCATGCTGAGTATCTCATCAACCCGCATCCCCTTTTCGGCCATACGGCAGGCCTGAAGGACGAGAACACCTTCTCCCGCGCACAACATCCCGGTATCGACAACCCTCACATTCTCAAAAGATGCCGCGGCCTCTCTGGCAGCGGATACGGCACTTTTGCTGACCTTACCGGATGCGGTGAAATGTATCACATTGTTTGCCACTGCCAGCGCATCCGCAAAAAAGCTTTCATGCTCAGACAAGCCCGGCGGATCGATGCTCACTGAGGAATGCTCCTCCATATATGCCAAAAGTCCCGATGCCTTTATGTCGATACCGTCCCTGAATAACCCGTCTTTAGTACGTATCTTATACGGGATCAGGGGAATGTCATATTCGTCGGATAACTCGCTCGGTATCAGGGCAAGGCTTTCGGTGGTAATGATCACAGGCTTTTTCACCACTCCGCCTTGCATAAATGACATGCTTTCCTCCAGCAGACCGGGTTTATTTTCCGTCATCCTGACCATATCCTGAGGCAAAAGTCTTAAAAGCTCATCCTCCAAAGCCGCCCCTGATACGGGCTTTACGAGATATCCGTCAAAGCCGCGTTCACGGTAAAGTTTTTCGTTCTCAGGTCCGGCATTCGCTGTAAGAGCCACAATCGGTGTTTGCTGTGACAGTCCGCCTGTCTGGGTCCTTATCTTTGACGCACACTCTATTCCATCCATTTCCGGCATCAGATGATCCATGAATATCACCTGATATACGTTTTCCATCGTCTTTTCAAGAGCCGCTCTGCCGCTTGAGACGGCGTCCACCTGCACCCCGGTATCCCTCAACAGCTTTCCGGCGACCATCAGATTTGTCTCATTATCATCAACGATGAGAATCCGCGCCCCGGGTGCACGGAAGCCGCTCATATGTATGCTGCAGTCGGATATACCCTGACGTCCGGAAATGACCACCTCTCCCACGGGCACATCAGAAGCAATGCGCTGGGGTATCTCTATGATAAAGGTGGAGCCCCTTGTATAAACACTGTTTACGGTTATGCGGCCCTCCATAAGATCCACAAAGTTTTTAACTATCGACAGCCCAAGACCCGTACCTTCGATATATCTGTTCTTCTCCTCATCCACTCTCTTGAACGCATCGAAGAGATAAGGGATGTTTTCCTTCTTTATTCCGATACCGGTATCGCTGACCGTATAGACAATAACGGCTTTATCACCTTCTTTTTTCTCACACTGAACATTCAGTGTAACCTTACCCTCTTCCGTATATTTTATGGCGTTGCTCACCACATTTATAAGGATCTGCTTTATCCTCACTTCATCCGCGATAAGCTCTGAGGGAACGTCAGGGGCCAGATTTACGCTAAACTCCAGTTTTTTATCCTTTGCCCTCATCCAAAGGATCCCGACTATCTCCGAGAGCATTTCCTTTATGTCATAGGGCACGGGAGTAAGGGTCATCTGTCCGGATTCAAATTTTGACATATCAAGGATATCATTTATGAGTCCCAGCAGCATTTTACCCGCCGCCTGGATATTCGTAGCATCTTCCATTACCTCGCTGGACTTTGTATCCCTCATTATCATTTCATTAAGACCGAGAACTGTATTGATGGGAGTCCTGATCTCATGGCTCATATTTGAAAAGAACCTGCTCTGGGCCCGGTTCATCCGCTCCACCTTTTCGGCCTCTTCCATGGCTCTTTTACTTTCAGCCAGATAGATCGAATTCTGAAACCTGATCGCAATATATACAGAAATACCGACTACCAGCACACTGATCAGCGTATCCAGAATACACATCATCCTGCTGTGGGGCACTATGATCCAGGGACACAGCCAGGCAGCAATATGCTCGGCAATCGCCGACAGAAGAAGCAAGCCCAGCATCAGATGCCTGACCTTTCCGTCAAGTACCAGTCCGATATAAACATAAGCATAGGCAAACCATATAACGGCTCCTCCGTCTACGCCTCCGCCAAAGATAAACACAGTCGGCATGATAAGAAAGACAACCGAAATGGCTATCAGGATGCCGCCCTTTTTTATGTTATGCTTTCTTACGGCTATCCATGTTATCAGAGGGTTTACTACCAGAGTAGCGCCAAGGATAGCAATCTCCGCGATGTGTTCTCCGAATATCACATCCCCGATGAACACAAACAATACTGCGATCTCAGAAACCGTAGTCAGCATGACAAACAGCCGTTCTCTGACCTCTATCGTCGGATCATATAATCTTTTCAGCAATCCATGCCAGAATTTCATATTTATCCCTTCATCCAGGATTCTCTGCTCAGAATCTTTTTCTGCCTTACACCGTCTCTATGGGAGAAAATTCGAAAACTTCCTCATCCGAATCAGCCCGTGTATCATCACTCTTTACAACCCGCTCCCCGAGATACTCCTCCGGATCCATGTCAATATCGGCCATTATCGCTCTCACAAGTTCCTCATACATGGCCATCATCTTATCATGCTTCTCCTTCTTCGGAGCCTCACTCACGTCACCTGCGCCGGCCTTTTTTGCCGCCTCCTCCAGCCCCAGGGCCAGCTCTGAAAGCCCAAAGGCACCCACCGTTTTCGACGTGCTCTTCAACGCATGAACACATATCTCATAATTTTCGAAATCCTTATTTTCAAAGGCAGTTTCGATCAACACCCTCTTTTGTGCAAAATCAGCCGCAAAGCTCTTGAGAACCGCCCGATAAAAATCCTCATCCCTGCCGCAGTAGGCCAAAGCCGCCTCCTGATCGACCTTTAGACGTTTCATATTAGGGAAGGTCTCCTCATTCTCTTTTTCAGTCCTTGTTACAGATGTAGGATATCCCGGCCCCGGGGCCCTGTATTCCGAATCGGTTATAATAACCCCCGACACTGCTATATCTGTATCCTTACACTCCCAGTTATAGGGATCTTCTCCCTCAAGCACGATGAGTTTATCCTGAAGATGCCGTCTCAGCACTCTTTCAAGCTCGGCTCTCTCTAACGGCTTACTGATAAAATCGTCAAAACCTGCAGCCAGGAATTCCTTCTTCGCAGTGCTTACCGCATTGGCGGTAAAAGCCACTATGGCAGCATCATTCTTACGGGTCCGCATTTCGGAACGGATCCTGTTCATGGCCTCAACCCCGTCCATGCCCGGCATCATATGATCCATGAATATAAGATCATAGTCGTTTATCGTACACTTTTCTACGGCTTCAAAACCCGAATATGCCATGTCCGTTTCAATTTCATACCGTCCGAAAATTCCCAGGGCGACTATGATGTTCATGGGCTCGTCATCCACGACAAGAACACGTGCTCCCTTGAATGACAGCCTTTCCATGCTCTCATTCTTTTCACCGGGTTTCATTTCCAGATAGTGGATCAACGGCAGGGAATAAAAAGGCTTTTTCATCATCATCACGCCCGAATCTTCAGGTAGGGGATACAGGTGATGCGCCACGACTATGACTACTGTCTCTTCAGTCATTTTTTCAAAAAATTCTCGATCTTCCTCGTATTCCTCTTTTCCGATGAATACATGGGTAAGCTTTATGGTATCATTCAGTATTCTCAGTTTATCCAGCCCGTCTACCCAGTGAAGCGCAGCCCCCAGATCCATTGCCACATTTTTGACGGTTATGCCATAAAACTCCCGGACATGGGGATCTGAATATTTTTCAGTCCTGAAATACAGCCCGATACTAAGTTCCGCAATATTTTCCACATACAGACATTTTTCATCATCGACCACTCCCTGGGGCAGACAAACCTTGACAGTCGTCCCCGCTCCCGGTTTGCTTTCCATAGTCATGAATCCGCCCAGCGACTTTACAAAGCCCTGTACTATGGGAATACCCAGTCCCAGACCGCCGATCCTGCCGGAATGCTCCGGGTCGCCTTTATAGAAGCCCTCGAAAACCCGTTCCTGTTCTATCGCTTCCATACCGATCCCGGTATCCCTGACTTCAATACACAGATTTACTCCATAATCCTCCCTGACACAGTAAAACCTCACAAATATACCGCCGTTTTCCGTAAAGCACAGACTGTTAAAAACCAGATGCCGGATTATTTTTTTGATCTTTTCCGCATCCGACTTCATCACACGGGGAATGGAGCTGTCCACATCAAGCACCACCTCCAGATTCGTCGGAATAAAAAATCTGATCTCCTCCAGAAAATCATACAGGACGGAGGCAAGCATGTACTCGTCATGATTGCTGGTGAGATGCTTCCTGTCGATCTCGGAAAAATCAAGGATATCCCCGACCTGGTTTGCCACACGTTTACCGGCGATCCGCACGGAAACCATATCATTCCTGATATCTTCATCCTTTTCACGGTCTATGCAAAGCGAAGTAATACCGATGATCGCATTTACCGGTGTTCTCAGCTCGTGAGAAAGACTTGCAAGAAAGGCATCCAGTCTCTCCGTTCCCTCCCTTAGTTCTTCTATCTCTCTCCCGGAGCTTTTTAACACCTTTTCCCATTTATCTATTATAATGCGGGCGATCCATCCGGCCAGAATTATCACGATAAAATGCATGATCGTCCTCGTGGTCGTCAGAGGGTCGAACGCAACTCCGTTTTTCAGCATACGAAGGATATCATAAAGATATGTGAGTACAAAGGTTCCCTGGCAAAGATATACCAGTGCCCTGACTCCCGTCATAGTGTAAAGCATCATGACAGCAAGCATGACAGCAGCCAGATCAAAGGTACTGGTATCATGAATACCATAGAAAAAGTATGTGGCCATCATCAGCAATGAATAGATCCAAAGCCTGGAAAGAGGATTAAAGGCCTCGCGTATATGCAGCAGCCAGCTGATAAACACTCCGGTTGCAACAAGAATAAGAGGCCACTTCTCCCAGCCAAGCAGAAGCGACTCACCGAGCAAAATGCCCGAAAGAATAGTGAATGAAACCAGTACAACCAGATGTGAGGACTGGAACATTTCATTATCCTCAAGCCGATATCCAGTTTTCCGATCCATATCTGCCACAAAGACCTCCGTAAGACACCTACATGTCATCCCGCATGTCATCCTGCATATCTCCCGAATAAGCTCAGAATGACATCCGCATCACGCTATTCCTTTACTTTCACCTTAAATTTTATCCTGAGAGCTCCCTTATCTGTCCCGTAATATGCGGTTATCGTCGCATTTCCTTTTGCAAGAGGGCTGATAAGACCGGTTTTTTCATCCACCTTCGCCACTGCCGGCTTTGAACTCTCCCATTTATCCGGAACAAGAACTCCGTCGTCTATATTTGCGGCTCCGTCTATGTTTTTGCCCTTTGCTGTGGCTTCCAGTTTCTTTTCCTTAAGCTTTGCACTCTGAGCCGTCAGCCTGATCCTTTCCTTAGGCACAAGTTTTTTCTCTTCCTTATCATAGCCGGTGATGATCACCTCTCCCGCCTTTTTCAAAGTAACGATCCTCTTCTTTTTATTGATCTTGCCGGCGCCCTTCGGCTCGACAATAAATTTCTTATGAGCCGAAAGATAGGCGGAAACATCCACCTTCTGCCCAACGGCATATGCGTCATTATATTTAACCGTTTTCACCGTAACGCCATCCACAACCTCGGAGGAAACACTAACTCCGCCCTTTGAAGGAGTGCTGTCTTCACCGCCGCCCGGCGTGTCATCAGCATTTTCATGTATGACCGCTTCCGTCTTCTGAGGGGCAACATCCTCATGATTCCTATCACCGCGTATCATGAACCACACTATATATTTCCCGGCTTCGGTCATTTCGGGAACACCTTCGGAAAACTCCGTTTTCACCGGTTTATAATTTGCACTTGTCGTTACCGCATACAGAAAATCACCTCCGAAAACGGTGCCCTCGGACACCAGTTTCTGCGGCTTTCCATTATAATACAGATCCTCTATCGGAGCAGGCGCAGTATATTCCGGCTCTGCCTTCAGGATCTCAAAGTATTCGGTTTTCGTTCCGCAATAGGCTCCAATTTTATTTGCCGATATTATCACCGAAGCCCTGCCGGCATTGGTATTGTCACAGAATCTAAAAACACAGGCGTCTGTAATATCCTTTTCCTTGTCCTTTACGACAACTACAGGCTCAACAGGTTTTTTCGTCCATTTCCGATCCTGAATTTTGTCAACGGTTATATCCGAATGGGTAAGCGGTTTTTTCCACTGTGCATACAACACATTATTAC
>JAEEZH010000072.1 GCA_016288495.1 Lachnospiraceae bacterium | reverse complement strand
TTATACAGTTTCAGAACGATGCCCTCAAGATTCCTTTTAAGGACCACCTGAAAGCTTTCTTTTTTGTTGATGGGCTCTATCAGTATGCTGTAGATACCCGTATTCCTGGCACCTATCACATCCGTAAATATCTGGTCGCCCACGAAAATAGCCTCCTGGGCGCTTACCCCCAGCATGTCGAGGGCCTTCAGATACCCGCTTTTGAAAGGCTTGTTTGCCATATGAATATACATGAGATCCGAATGGGCTTCCTCTGCGAAGCTTTTCACCCTCGCTTTGGTATTGTTTGACAGAACGATACACCTGTATCCTATTTTGGACAGACGTTCAAAAAGCGCCTTTGAACGCTCGTCCGCAGGTGCCCCGTGTCTTACCAGAGTATTATCGATATCAAAAATTACGGCCCGTTTGCCCTTCTTATACCAGCCCTCGTAATCCACGTCGTAGGCTGAATCAAGGTACTCATCGGGATACAGTGAATCAAACAATCCCATAATAATCTCAAAAGGGGAAGCAACATACTTCCCCGTAAAAACAGATGAATGCAAAACAAGATCCTATCGCAAAAACTTCTTCAATTCATCCATAAAGGTGTTAATGTCCTTGAAGTCCTTATAAACGGAAGCAAAACGTACATAAGCCACATCATCAATATCCTTGAGCTTCGACATCACCAGTTCACCTATCAGAGTGGAGGGGATCTCCTTATCCTCCATACTGAAAACCTCCGTCTCCACCTCGTCTACCAGCCTCACTATATTCTCAGCCGGTACCGGTCTCTTATGGCAGGCTCTTATGAGGCCTCCCTCTATCTTCTTTCTGTCATAGGCTTCACGGTTATTATCTTTTTTGATGACTATGAGAGGAATGGTCTCTACCTTTTCATAGGTGGTGAACCTTTTACCGCACTCATCACAGACTCTTCTTCGTCGAATGGAATTGTTTTCCTCGGCAGGACGCGAATCTATAACGCGGGTGTTCTCATGACTGCAAAAAGGACATTTCATCTGTAAGCTCCTTATCGATTATTTTTTGAAAAGAAAATCCGGTATCTTCGGCTGGGATGATCTCTGACCTGCTGCCGGACCACCTGCTGATGAGGAAGTCACAGGCTGTGCCGGTGCGGGTGAAGGCTGGGATGATGAAACCGATGAAGGTGTACGGGTGATCCCCGCAGTACCTGCTCCGGGCAAAACTCCCGTGCCCACATTCGATCCCATGGGACGGGATACTCCCCTGCCTGCAGATGCAGCAGAGAAAGGCCTGCTCTGATGATATCCGCCTCTGGATGAAACCGTATCCGACGGCTCCGAAATACCGGTGGCGATGACAGTTATCTTTACCCAGTCCACATCAGCCATATCATTTACGCCGAACATGATGTTGGTATCATCTCCGGTGATCTCGCTGAGATAGGAAATAGCCTCGCTGGCCTCGATAAGGGTGACATTTCCGTTGAAGTTTACGATCACATCGGATGCGCCGGTGATCTTGGTTTCCAGAAGAGGACTGGATACAGCAGACTTGATAGCCTCCAGAGCCTTGTCTTCCGTACCTGCGGCCTCGCCGATACCCACATGAGCCACGCCCTTATCCTGCATGGCAGCCTTTACATCCGCGAAATCCAGATTGATCAGTGAGGAATTGATGATCAGATCCGTGATCCCCTGTACAGCCTCCTGAAGTACCTTGTCAGCCATCTTGAATGACTCAGACATGGAGGTGCGTCTGTCCACCATGGACAAAAGCTTATCGTTGGGGATGACAATGAGAGTATCCACATTCTGCTTAAGCTTCTCTATTCCGGCAAGAGCTCTGGTCATACGGGGCTTTCCTTCGAAGGTGAAAGGCTTGGTCACCACGCCTACCGTGAGAATGCCCATATCCTTTGCCACCTTTGCCACCACGGGAGCAGCTCCTGTACCGGTTCCGCCGCCCATACCGCAGGTGACGAACACCATATCGGCGCCCTTAATGGCGTCGGTGATCTCTTCGATGCTCTCCTCCGCCGCCTTCTCTCCCACTTCGGGACGTCCGCCGGCGCCCAGGCCCTTGGTCAGCTTATCTCCGATCCTTATCAGATTGTTCGCCTTGCAAAGCTCAATAACCTGTCTGTCGGTGTTAAGTCCGAGGAAATCGACTCCCAGGATCTTTTCATCTATCATGCGGTTAACGGCGTTGTTTCCGGCACCGCCCACACCGATAACTAAAATGCGTGCGACTGCTTCCGATGCAGTCATATCAATCTCAATTGCCACGAAATCATCCTCACTTTCTCATGACGCCCAAAAAACATACACGTATACTATATAATTATTTTTACAAATTATCAAGGATTTTTTCATCCTCGACGTTTTCCTCCGTCATTTCTCCTTCCGTTTCCTCAACGATCTCTTCATGCTGTTCTATATCATCGCGCTGGAAGGTCACATATTTCTTTTCGGAATCCAGGCTGTAGCTTTCCAGATCCAGGGTGCCGGAAAGCCCGTCCATTTTTTCGCTCAGGCTCTTGAGATTGATCATCTTCTCATCAATATTTTCCATGGTCCCCATCAGGACTCTGGCCTTTCCGAAATATAGAGTAACTTCCTTATCCGAATTGATATGTATCTGGTCCGTCCTTATATCATACTTTGAAAGAAGCCGGGTAATGGTCAGGATATCATCGAAGATTTTTTCATCCTCCACCGGTATCTTTTCATACATCACCACATGGTCAAACTTTAGTCCGGCCACATAAGGGATATCGGTCTGCCTGGCGGTCGAAGATTCCACCACGATCCCGTCCTTGTCAAAATACATATATCTGTCAAGATATCCCACACAGCCCGCAATGGATTTTTCATATACCGTGATGGAGATGGCAGTGGGGGAAACAATGTCCACATCCATGGTCTCTATAAAAGGTATGCCCTCAATGCTCCTGTTTCTGTATTTGAGTGAAAGATAAAGGGAATTATGTTCCAGAGGTCCCGTCAGCACCATATCCTCTATCTGGGATACGGTATAATGCTTATTGCCCGTCACGCTGACCTCGTCTATTTTATAAAAATACCAGAGGCAAAAAAGGACAATGACTGTTATGAGCAGTACCAGAACAACAGCTATCACCGTTTTTGTTTTCCGGCTCATGCCGATATAGACGTTACTCAAGCACTATCCTCCCGGAGACGCTCAGGACCATACCTATCTCCATTCCCATGAAAATAACGGACGTCCCTCCGTAACTGATAAACGGCATGGTCACACCGGTATTCGGCATCAGATTTGTCACCACGGCAATATTAATTATAACCTGAAGAGCCACATGGCTCAGGATACCAACCGTAAGCAAAGATCCTCCCAGATCCGGTGCATTCTGTGCCACCAGGAAAAATCTGTACAAAAGGAACAAGAACAGACACATGATGACTATTCCGCCGAATATCCCCAGCTCCTCACAGATTATGGAAAAGATCATATCATTCTGGGCCTCAGGGATTATACCCATTTTCTGGATACTGTTTCCCAGGCCCTTTCCCCATACTCCGCCCGAACCGATGGAATACAGGGACTGAAGTGTCTGAAAGCCATAGCCCTTTGCATCTGCCGCAGGATCCAGCCAGGTCTTTATCCTGGCAAGCCTGAAGGATCCGGAGGGCGAGATCAGTCCGCTTTTCAGGGCATACACCAGGCCTCCCGCAAAAAGAGCACCGCCTCCGCCTATCAGCATAAACCATTTATACGACTTGCTCACAACAAACAAAAGAGCCAGTCCGATCCCTCCGACTATGATAGCCGAGCTCATATTATCCGTTACCTGCCACAGGATAAGCGCATAGATACAGCACAGCGCCATGGTCTTTACGGTTCCGGAAAGCTTGTCCGTCTCATCCCGGTCCATCTTATAGCACAAAACCCAGACCGTGAACAGTATCGCCGAAATCTTGACTATCTCTGCCGGCTGAAACGATCTGCCCGCTATCCTGATCCAGCGGTGGGCACCGTTGACCACATATTTAAAAGGACCCACTCTGGTCATGATCACCAGCAGAATACAGGGAGGAATGGTGAAAGGAGCCGTTCTTATCCAGAACCTGTAATCGATTATCGTAAAGATATACATGGCTATGATCGCCAGGATCACATGCACTATCTGCTTATTTACGTAAAAAGCCGGATTTCCGTTTTCGATCATGGACTCATAAGAGCTGGCCGAATAGATCATTATGGTACCGAAGGCCATAAGAAATACAGTAACCGCCGGAATGTTCAGATCAACTCCCGGAAGTGTGAGCTTCTTTATCAGTTGTTTTGCGTCAAGATTTATTACTCTGCTTATATCCATATCAGAACACCAGATCAAACATCAGCACCATGGCGATTACCGCCGTGATCACCGAAAAAACATTTACAACCTTAGTCTCTGTCCACCCGCACAGTTCAAAATGATGATGTATGGGGGCCATTTTAAATATGCGTTTTCCCTTTGTGGCTTTGAAATAGGAAACCTGGATGATGACCGACAGTACCTCAGCCAGATATATGAAAGCTATGAAGGGCAGGAACAACGTCATCCCGTTCACGATGCAGGTGCAGGCCACAAAGGCTCCCAGAGCCAGGGACCCTGTATCACCCATAAAGACAGATGCCTTGTGGGAATTGTAAAGCAAAAATCCCATCAAAGCTCCCACCATCGCGCTCGAAGGCACATATGCCAAAGAGCCTGCGGATATGGAAACCGCCATCAGGAAAACTCCTATCACGATGGTAACACTGGAGGCCAGTCCGTCCAGTCCGTCGGTAAAATTCGAGCCGTTCACTGCCGCCACTATGGCAAAACCCATAAGGACATATGTATATATGCCCCAATCCACGCTCACATTCACAAAAGGGAGCTTCATAACGGAAGTAAGGTTCATGTAATTTTTCATATATGCCACGATCCCTGCCGCAAAAACCACCTGCAGCAGAAACTTCTGCCATGCCCTGAGTCCCATGGACCTTTTAAGTATCACCTTTATAAAATCGTCGATGAAACCTATAAAAGAAAACAGCAGGGTACACATCAGTATGGCCAGGGTCTCGTTATGGACACGCCCGGTGGCAAGCATATAAATGCACACCGCCAAAAAGGGGATCAGAAAAATGAATCCGCCCATTGTGGGTGTACCGTTTTTTGCCAGATGCGTGGACGGGCCGTCATCCCTGACTGTCTGTCCCGCCTTCAGTCTCCGAAGAAAAGGGATGATCAGCGGTCCCAGCACTGCTGCTGCCACAAAAGCCGCAAAAGACGGCAGTAAAATTGTAACTCCTCTTATACCACTCATATCATTGCCTCACACAATATCAATCCATGAAAGAGCCCCCACCTTCAAGAGGGAGCAAAGTTTCCGGATCCAGCACCTCGCCGGTATTCGGATCTATGGGATATCCGGTTTCCTGATCAAAGCTTATCTCATGGGGGATGCTCTCATCCGTGACACCGTCTTCCTCAGCCCCGTCCAGTGCTCCGGCGCCGCCGGCGTTTAAGGTGGGAGCCCCGCTCTCCGATGATCCGTCAGCTGTGCCGTCACCGGTCTGTCCGTTCTCAGACTCCCCGGCTTCTGCCGCTTCGGTGCCCTCTCCTTCCGCATCCTCGCCTTCGACCACTTCTCCGTTTTCATCCACCGTTTCCTGGCTGATGACACGAAGTACATCCGTATTCAGTGAAAAATCAGCCTGCATGGCCGCCAGTTCTTCTCTTTCCGTATCCGAAAGTTCCTCCGTCATAAAGATATTCATATAAGGAAGAACCTCGGTCATGATATCCTTTGTAAGCAGGGTGGCGTATCTTGCCTGATCCTGCTGTGCCACATTGGGTTCATCGATGACTACATACGAAAGCACCTGGGGATTGTCCACAGGAACAAAGCCTACAAAGGAAACCACATAATTTCTTTTGTTACGGGGCACTTTCTCAGCTGTTCCCGTTTTTCCGCCCATGGTATATCCCGCAGGGCGCGCCGTCCATCCGGTACCTTCCGTACCTTCCATTACAACGGCCTTGAGCATTTCCTTTATCTTCTCGGAAGTCGAATTGGATATGGTCTGCTTCATCACCCGGGGCTCGATATCCTGAACGGTAGCTCCCTCGGAATTGATTATCTTGCTGACCAGATGGGGCCTGTAATAATATCCTCCGTTTATCAGGGAGCAATATCCCGATGCCACCTGTATCATGGTGGCGTTAAAGCCCTGACCGAAGGAACCTACAGCCAGATCGGTCTGTCCCATGCTCTCATCAAACACCAGAAGCGATGCGTTCACTTCTCCGGCCAGATCTATATTCGTCTTCAGACCGAAATTAAACAGTCTGTTGTATTTCAGCCATTTCTCTCTTCCCAGCGCAAATGCTATGTTCATCAGGACCACGTTGCAGGACTTCTGAATACCCTGGGTAACGGTAAGAGGGCCGTCGCCCAGTCTGTTGTGGCAGTGGATGGTGTGTCCGCCCACATCCAGCGCTCCGCCGCAATTGTAAGTCTCATCTCCCCTTATGGCTCCCTCTTCCAGTGCGGCTGCCACAGTAAAGGGCTTCGCAGTGGAACCGGGCTCATAGGTATCCGAAATACAGAAATTCCTCCAGATGAGATTGCAGGCCTGAAGCTTTTCTTCATCATCCATCTGCTCCTGCTCCTGAGCGGAATAATATGCGTCCAGATTTCTGGGATCCTGAAGATCAAAAGCGGGAGAGCTGGCCATGGCCAGTATCTCTCCGTTGTTGGGATTCATTATTATCACACCGATGTTTTTAGCACCCAGTCCCTCACGGGCTTCATTTCTGTGGGCCTCGGAAAATTTCAGTATATTTTTCTCGACAATGCTCTGGATATTCGTATCAATGGTACTTATGATCGTATTACCGTCACCGGCGGTCTTGATCTTTTTTTCCATCATGGAGTCTTCGTTGATATAACTGTAGCTCCTGCCTCCGGTTCCGTTCAGAACGGAATTATAATACTCCTCCAGCCCGAAATATCCGCTGTTTTCACCCTGGGTAAAACCCAGCACATCGCAGGCCAGAGAACCGTAAGGGTACTCTCTCTTATAGTCTTCCTCAAACCATATTCCGTTCAACAGAGGTTTGTCCTTATCCTTTTTTGCCTCCTCCTGGGCATCAAGAAAAGGCTGGATGGTATCCGCGGGAAGTTTCTTTGCAAGAGTATGATATTGTGATGAGGGATTGGTAAGTGCATACTGCCGTATCTCGGCGGTATCCAGAGAAGGAATAGTCTGTCTCAGTGCGTCCAGGGTAGGTTCAAAATACTTTCCGTCATCGCTTTGGAGCAGCTTTGAATCGAGGATAACATTATAAACCTTTTCGCTGTAAGCCAGCTTGGACCCTTTCCGGTCCACTATATCTCCCCTTTTAAAGGGAAGAGGGGTACTGGCATACGATCGCTGTGCATACACCTGTTTCTTATAGGCTTCGCCGTTGTCTCTTATGATAAGATAGAGGTCAACTGCTAAAACCATGAAGGCCAGCACGATCATCGATGCCAGTACCATCAGTTTTTTTTGCATGTCGGTATTAAACCGGGTTATCGGATGATTTGGAGTAGTCTTTCTCATTTACATATATAAAAATTTCAGCTCACCTGTCCGAACTGGCCTGGGTGGGAATATCCTGAAATTGTCTCACATAATCGCTGTCGTCATTTTCAAATTCTATTATCTGGGAATTATCGGGATAGTGCATGCCCAGCTCATCCATGGCGGTCCTCTTTATCGCTTCCAGATCCACCGCTCCCATGATCCTGGCATACTCTTCATCATTAGCCGTCTTCAGCTTCTGATATTCCGCTTCCTTCGTCATGATATCATGCTTAACCTGTACTATTTCGCTGTTAAGCTGAATATGTTTGTGTGCGAGCAGAGCTATAAACCCGATACAGAGCATAAGACCGACGAGATACAGGGGAGTCATATTCCTAGCTCTCTTTCTGTTGCGCTCGATCTGAGGTGATACCACCTTGAACTCACGCCTGCGTCTGATGTGTTCGGGAACAGGGTCTGCCACAGGTACCGCATTTGAATAGATAACCCTGTGTCCACCATCCTGACGGCCTATTCTCTCATACCTTATTACATCCCTTTTTTCGCTCATTTCGCCCTTTCAAAAACCCTCAGTTTCGCACTTTGACTCCTGGTGTTTTCCTCTAACTCCTCCTTAGAGGCTGTTATCGGCTTTTTGTTCACCTGTCGCCCGAGGCTTTTTTTGCCGCATACACACGCCGGAAAATTCTTCGGACATGTACACGGATCCTCCCATTCTTTAAATTTGTTCTTTACTATCCTGTCTTCCAGGGAATGAAAAGTGATGATACACACTCTTCCCCCGGGATTAAGCATATCCGGTATATCCCCAAGGACACGCTCCAGTTCGTTTAATTCTCCGTTCACTTCGATCCTGATCGCCTGAAACGTCCTTTTTGCCGGATGCCCCAGCGTTTTTTGGACCTTCATGGGGATAGCAGCCCTGATCACATCGCAAAGCTCCCCCGTAGTCCCGATGGGGGCCTGTTCTCTTCTGCTTATGATATGGGACGCTATATTCCTGGCAAAAGGTTCTTCGCCGTAATCTCTGAGAACCCTTACCAGTTCCTGTCTGTCGTAACCGTTCACCACATCGTAAGCGCTTATTTTATCCTCCGGATTCATCCTCATATCCAGAGGGCCGTCATGCATATACGAAAAGCCTCTCTCGGCTTCATCGAGCTGATAGGAAGAAACTCCCAGATCCAAAAGGATCCCGTCAACAGATGTGACACCATATGCCGCAAGAGCCGATCTCATATTCGAATAAGTATCTTTTATAATGGTTACCCGCTCACCGTAAGGCCTAAGCCTTTGTGCTGCGACCTCTATGGCGTCGCCGTCACGATCTATGCAATATAGATGTCCGGTGGTAAGCCTTTTTAAAATCTCACCGGAGTGACCTGCGCCGCCAAGAGTGCCGTCAACATAT
>JAEEZH010000071.1 GCA_016288495.1 Lachnospiraceae bacterium | reverse complement strand
GCCGTATCCGAGACCTTTGAGTCCAACGGCTCCACATCCATGGCTTCCACCTGTGCTTCATGTATGGCACTTATGGCAGCCGGCGTGCCCATTAAAAAGATGGTCGCAGGTATCTCCTGCGGACTGGTAACAGGGGATACGGATGATGATTTCGTACTCCTTACGGATATCCAGGGACTTGAGGACTTCTTCGGAGATATGGACTTCAAGGTTACAGGTACCACCGAGGGTATCACCGCCATCCAGATGGATATAAAGATCCATGGTCTGACAAGGGCTATGGTAGAGGGCGCCATCGACCGTTGCCGTAAGGCAAGGCTCTTTATCATGGATACCTGCATGAAGACAGCCATCGCAGAGCCCCGCAAGGAGCTTTCGGAATATGCTCCCAAGATCATTCAGACTGTTATCGATCCCGAGAAGATCGGTGAGGTTATCGGAAAGAGCGGCAAGACCATCAAGGCTATTCAGGATGAGTGCAGTGTCAAGCTTGATATCACCGATGACGGCGCAGTATCTATCTGCGGTACGGATACAGAGATGATGAACAAGGCACTTTACTATGTGAATATGATCGTGTCCGAGTTCGAAGAGGGCAAGATGTATGAGGGCAAGGTGGTTTCCATCAAGGACTTCGGTGCCTTCATTGAGTTCGCACCCGGCAAAGAGGGAATGGTCCACATCTCAAAGATCTCTCCCAAGAGGATAGACAGGGTTGAGGATGTGCTGACTCTCGGCGATCATGTAAAGGTTAAGTGCCTGGGTAGGGACCGCATGGACCGCATCAGTTTTTCCATCAAGGACGCAAGATAAATAAGTGAGCTATGTTGAGGATATGAGTATGGCTAAGGAAGCAGATTCAAAATACATTCTGATCAGCAGAGGACCCGAGGGCAGTGTAAAGATAGCCGAGGATGTACTCAATGTCATCGCCGGTATCGCCGCCACCGAGGTGGACGGGGTGGAAGCCATGGCGGGCAATATGACCGATTCCATTATGGGAAGGGCCGGAGTAAAGAAGAACTCGAAGGGCGTGAGGGTATTTTTGTCCGAATCCAATGACAGCGTCAGGATAGACGTGGCTATCATAGTCAGATACGGATATACCATCCCCTCTGTTTCTTCAAAGGTTCAGGACAGGGTCAAGACCACAGTGGAGAGCATGACCTCATTAAAGGTTTCCGATGTTAATGTCAGGGTCGCGCTTGTCGGAGGAAATGATACAAAATGACCAGACACGAACTGAGAGAACATATTTTTCTGCTTGTTTTCAGGCTGGAGTTTTATTCCTATGAGGATATGCCCGGACAGGTGCAGATGTATATCGAAGATATGGAAGAACCTGCCGATGAGGCTGACAGCGATTACATCATAAAGAAGAGCTCTGATATCTTTTCGAAGCTTGACCGGATCGATGAAGTCATCGACGAAAAGGCTGACAAGTGGAAGAGCGACCGTATGGGTAAAGTGGAGCTGGCAGTTTTGAGACTGGCAGTCTATGAGATCCTGTTTGATGAGGACATACCCGAAAAAGTGGCCATAGATGAAGCAGTGGAACTGGCCAAGAAATACGGACAGGAATCCTCCGGATCATTCGTTAACGGAGTTTTGGCAAAGGTTATCTGATATGCCGGTTGTATCCGTGACACAGCTGAATAATTACATAAACACTACCCTGACTTCCAATCCCAGACTTTCCGGGATAGAGGTCAGGGGTGAGGCTTCAAATATCACCTTCCATAAAAGCGGACATCTGTATTTTACCCTAAAGGACAGTGACGCTTCCATAGGTGCGGTGATGTATGATCAGAGGCGTTTTGCCCCGGAGCTTTCCCTGAAAACGGGAGATGAGATCGTGGTAAAGGGCAGGGTTCAGTTCTACAAAAGGTATGGATCCGGACAGATCGTTGCGGACTTCATAACCCACAGCGGAAAGGGCGCCCTGAATGAGAAATATGAGCAGCTTCGCGCAGAGCTCCAGGAAATGGGCATGTTTGATGAATGCTACAAACAGCCTGTCCCGGAATATGTGAGGAGGCTGGGGGTGGTGACGGCTCCCACGGGAGCGGCCATAAGAGATATAATAAGGACTGCCAGAAACAGATTTCCCGGTATAGAGATAGTGCTTTATCCCGCTCTGGTTCAGGGAGATATGGCTGCAGCCAGCATAGTAAAGGGAATAAAGACCCTGGACGGGATGGGGCTCGACTGCATCATCGTGGGCAGGGGAGGAGGCTCTCTGGAGGATCTGTGGGCCTTTAACGAGAGAATAGTGGCACAGGCGGTTTTCGACTGTGCTACTCCTGTTATTTCGGGGGTGGGTCATGAGAGTGACACCACCATTACCGACTGGGTGGCCGACCTGCGTGCGGCTACGCCTACGGCTGCTGCGGTGGCCGCTGTCTTTGATCATTGCGCTCTGATCACGCAGCTTGACCGGAGCAGGGACAGGCTTTCCGGCGGAATGAAAAGAAAACTGTATTATTTCAGGGAGTATTGTGATAATCTAAAGAGAGTGATAGCTTCCAGGAATCCGGCGGTGATGCTGGACAATAAGAAGCTGCATCTGACACAGGTTCAGAAGAGACTGTGTAATGCCATGGAGCAGAATCTGGAGCGTGCGCACCACCGTCTGTCTTCATATGATGCTCTCCCCATGCTTATGGATAAAAAGCTTTCGGCGGGCAGGCACGGACTGTCATTAAGGGCAGCCAGGATGGAGGGACTGTCCCCGCTTCTTAAGCTGTCACAGGGTTATTCACTTACCGAAGATGCCGGGGGACACGTGATATCCTCGGTACACAGGGTAAAAAAGGGAGATGCCATCAGGGTAAATGTTAAGGACGGATATCTGGACGCCGTGGTAGAGGAGATATCCGAAAGGGTAGAAAATGGCTGAAGCAAAAGAAAACAAAAAGGGTGAAGAACTGACCATAGACGAGCTTTTTGAAAGGATCGATGCCGCTGCACAGGCACTGGAGGACTCCGAGGTTTCGCTGGAGAGATCTTATGAGCTGTACAAGGAGGGCATGGACCTTTTGAAACAGTGCTCCGAGAAGATCGACGCAGTGGAGAAAAAGGTCAGGGCCATAAATGTCACCAACGGAGATATAGAGGATTTTAATGAAGATGAAGTTTGAAGAAGAACTGGCCGGTAAAGCCAAAGAGGCGGAAAAGATAGTTTTATCTTACCTGCCGGATGATGTGAAGCTGTGCGGTACACTTACTTCGGCGATGAATTATTCCGTCGGATCGGGAGGCAAGCGTCTGCGCCCTTTGATCCTGCTTCATGTGTATGATGTGCTTTCGGCAGCATATGCGGGAGCCACAGGACGAAAGTGTGCGGAGTGTTTTGCCGCTGCGCTGGAAATGATACACAGCTATTCGCTGGTGCATGATGATCTTCCTGCCATGGACAATGATACCCTCCGGAGGAATAATCCCACCGTGTGGGTGAAATACGGTGAAGCCATGGCGGTACTGGCGGGGGACGCTCTTTTGAACTATGCATATGAAACGGCGGCAGGTTCATTTGATATGGTCGACGATGCGCTCCATTATCAGCTGATCGCAAAAGCGCTTAAGTATCTGGGCTCAAAGAGCGGGATCTACGGTATGGTAGGGGGACAGTGCGTGGATGTGGAATCCGAGAAAAAACAGATCCCTCTGGATAAGGACGCTCTTTTGTATGTCCATGAAAACAAGACCGGTGCCCTGCTTCAGGCATCTTTTGTGATCGGGGGCATACTTGCCGGGGCGGACGATGAGGAACTGGCGTTGCTCTCTGATGCGGCATTGAATACGGGGATCGCTTTCCAGATCAGGGATGATATCCTGGATGTGGAGGGGGATGAACAGATCCTCGGGAAAAATATCGGCTCCGATGAGGAGTCGGGAAAGAGCACCTATGTTTCGCTTTTCGGATTGGAAAACGCAAAGAAGGATGCCACAGCCTACAGTCAGAAGGCATTGGAGAGCATAAAAAGATTAAACTGTGACACTTCGTTTCTGGTAAGTCTGGTGGAGTACCTTACAGAGAGAAAATACTGATATGATACTTGATCTTATAAAAAAAGAAAATGATATAAAGAAGATATCCCCGGAAAAGTATGATCAGCTGGCTCAGGAGATCAGGGAATTTCTGATAAACAAGATCTCGGTGACCGGAGGTCATCTGGGCTCCAACCTGGGAGCCGTGGAACTGACTATGGCGCTTCATCTGACGCTGAAACTTCCGGAAGACAAGATAATCTGGGATGTAGGCCATCAGAGCTACACACATAAGCTGCTGACAGGCCGTCAGGCGGGGTTTGACACCCTGAGAAAACACGGGGGCATGGCAGGGTTCCCCAAGCGGGCAGAGTCTGACTGTGATGCTTTTGATACGGGTCACAGCTCCACCTCCATCTCTGCGGGTATGGGCCTGGTGAAGGCCAGGGATATCCAGGGACTTAAGCACAGTGTGGTTTCCGTCATTGGCGACGGGGCGCTGACGGGGGGCATGGCTTATGAGGCACTGAACAATGCGGGCCGTTTAAAGTCAAATTTCATCATTGTTCTCAATGACAATGATATGTCCATCTCGGAAAACGTGGGCGGAGTACCCAGGTACCTGCAGAGCATAAGGACTGCGGATACATACATCGAGATGAAAAAGGGAATGGAAAAAGCCCTGAAAAAGATTCCCAAGGGCGTTAATATAATCGACACCCTCAAGAGATATAAGAGTTCCTTCAAGCAGATCTTTGTGCCGGGCATGCTTTTTGAGGATATGGGAGTGACCTATCTGGGACCTGTGGACGGACATGATATCCAGCAGATGGTCAGGCTGTTCAAGGAGGCTAAAAAGATAGATCACGCCGTGCTGGTGCATGTGATCACCAAGAAAGGAAAGGGTTATGCTCCGGCGGAGCGTCATCCGGCCAGATTCCACGGTACTGAGCCCTTTGAGATAGAGACGGGTCTTCCCAAAAAACAGAAGACCAAGGCTAATTATACCGATGTGTTCGCATCCGTGATCAACAAGCTGGCCGCAAGGAATGAAAAGGTGGTGGCCGTGACGGCTGCCATGCCGGACGGTACGGGCCTGAAGCGCTTCAGGAACCTTTATCCCGACAGATTTTTCGATGTGGGCATAGCCGAGGAACATGCGGTGACCTTTGCCGCAGGTCTGGCAGCAGGCGGAATGATACCTGTGGTGGCAGTGTATTCCAGTTTTCTGCAGAGAGCTTATGACCAGGTGATCCACGATGTGTGCATTCAGGATCTTCACGTGGTATTTGCCATAGACAGGGCCGGTATCGTAGGCTCAGACGGTGAGACCCACCAGGGCATTTTCGATATGTCCTTTTTGTCCACGATCCCCAACATGCATATAATGGCGCCCAAGAACAAGTGGGAGCTTTCGGATATGATGAAGTTCGCCGTGGCCTTCGACCATCCCGTGGCCGTGCGTTATCCCAGGGGACTGGCGTATGACGGCCTGTCGGAATTCAGAAGCCCCGTGGAGCTGGGCAAGTCTGAGGTCATCTACGATGAAGAGGAGATAGCCCTTTTTGCCATCGGAAGCATGGTGAAGACGGCGGAGAGCGTCAGGGATGCGCTTAAGGAAAAGGGTCATTCCTGTACCCTGATAAACGCGCGTTTCGCAAAACCCATCGATGAGGAGATGATCAGATCCCTTCCCGAAAAACACAGGCTCATCGTTTCCATGGAGGAGAATATAGCCGACGGAGGTATGGGAGAGAAGGTCAGGGCTGTGATAGATGAAGCTCATCTTGACGTGGACTATCTGCAGGTGGCTCTTCCCGATGCTTATGTGGAGCATGGAAATGTGGAGATACTGAAGCAGGAAGTGGGAATAGATGACAGAACGATCACGGAAAGGATATTGAAGACCATTGAAGGAGAGGCTTGATATACTGCTGGTGAGCAGGAAGCTTGCCCCGTCCAGGGAAAAGGCGAAGGCGCTTATCATGGCCGGAGCGGTTTTTGTGGACGGTCAGAGAGAAGATAAGGCCGGAGCCGTTTTCGGCGAGGACGTTTCGATAGAGATAAAAGGCCGGACACTCAGGTATGTGAGCCGCGGGGGCCTGAAGCTTGAAAAGGCCATGGAGTGTTTTGGACCGGATCTTAAGGATCGGGTGTGCCTTGACATAGGTGCTTCCACCGGCGGTTTTACGGACTGTATGCTGCAGAACGGAGCGGCAAGGGTGTATTCCGTGGATGTGGGAAACGGACAGCTGGACTGGAAGCTGAGAAATGACAAGAGAGTGGTGTGCATGGAACGCACCAATTTCAGATATGTGACCAGAGAGGACATAAGCGAGGTCATTGATTTTGCCTCATGCGACGTGTCCTTCATTTCGCTGAAGCACATGCTTGCGCCCGCGTTTTCCCTGCTGGGGGATGAGGGTGCCATGGTCTGTCTGATAAAACCCCAGTTTGAAGCAGGCAGGGACAAGGTGGGGAAGAAAGGCGTGGTCAGGGATAAAGAGGTACACGTTCAGGTGATAAACGATGTGATCGGTTATGCCACGGACGTTGGCTTTTTTATCAAAGGACTGGATTTTTCACCGGTTAAAGGACCGGAGGGAAATATAGAATATTTATTGTATTTAAAGAAATGTGATGACGGCTCTGTTTTTGAGCCGGATGCGGTCAGTATTGCCGACAGGGCCCGGACAGCCCTGGGTGAGTGATTTTTGCAGGAAACAGAGGATTAAAAAATGCAGAACATGGACAGTTTTTATATCGTGTCAAATCCCATGAAGGATAAAAATCTGGAGGTGACCAGACGGGTGGTGGGATTTTTGCGCCGATATAAGAAATTTGTTTTTCCGGATACGGCGCTGGACGGTTCCCATGTGCCGGCACCGGAGGATATAGACTGTGTCATATCCATCGGGGGAGACGGTACCATGATAAAGGCGGTCAGGGAACTGGCTGACCGGGATGTACAGTTTGTGGGGATCAATCTGGGGACCATCGGCTTTTTGACCGATGTGGAGACCTCATCCCTGGAATCGTCCCTTCAGAGACTCATGGACGGCAGATATGACGTGGAGGAGCGCATGATGATCACCGGCAGCGTGAATGACGGTGAGGAAAGGCTGGCGCTGAATGATATCACCATGGCCAGAAGCGGTCCTTTGTCTGTTCTTGAATACAGAGTGTATGTAAACGATAATTTCCTTACTTCCTACAGAGCCGACGGAGTGATAGTAAGCACTCCCACAGGATCCACCGGATATAATCTTTCTGCCGGCGGTCCCATAGTTAAGCCCAATTCGCAGGTTATGGTGATCACGCCGATCTGTGCCCATACCCTTAATTCCAGATCCATAGTCCTGGGAAAACGTGACGTGGTCAGGGTCGAAGTGATATGGGACAGAGTGGGCGGAGCCGCAGACGTGAGTTATGACGGAGAAAATCACACACCGTTGAACATAGGGGATGCAGTGACGATAAAGGTGGCCCCCAGGACCACCAAATTTGTCCGTATGTCCTCTGAGAGTTTCGTTACTTTGTTAAGTCAGAAATTACGATGAGGTGTGTTGTATGTTAAATGAATTAAATATTAAGAATCTGGCTCTCATCAGCAGGGCTGATCTGTCTTTTTCCCGGGGCCTGCACGTGCTGACGGGAGAGACGGGAGCCGGAAAGAGTATGCTGCTGGGAGCTATGGATATGGCTCTGGGCGGCAGGGCGTCTTCGGATATGATACGTCAGGGGCAGGAGGAAGCTTTTGCCGAGCTGGTCTTTGATCTGTCGGAGAATGAGCAGACCGTTGAGAAACTGAAGGCCCTTGAGATAGCCCCCGATGAGGAAGGGACGCTGATCCTTTCCAGAAAGATCTCCGGGGCAAAAAAAAGCAGCTGCCGTATCAACGGTGAGACCATAACGGTTTCAAAACTGAAGGCCGCTGCAGATCTTCTGATCGATATTCACGGTCAGCATGAGCATCAGTCGCTGCTCAGTAAATCCAATCACATAAAAATACTGGATGAGTTCGTGCCTGCCGGGGACAGGACCGTTTTTGCGCAGCTCAGGGAGGCCTACAGGGAATACAGGGATCTGAAGGCCTCATACGAAGAGCGTTTCTGTGACGAAGCCCAAAGGGAGCGGGAACTGGCCTATATCAGGCATGAGCTTTCCCAGATCGAGTCCGCTTCGCTCAAAACAGGGGAGGATGACGAGCTGCAGGAGAGGTATGACCTGATCTCCAATTCCAAAAGGATAACCCAGTCGCTGGCAAGGGCGGGTGAGCTTTTGGGCGCCGGGAATGCCGGAGGCAGGGAAATGCCGGCCCTTGACCGCGTGGGCAGCGCCATCGCCGAGATCAGCTCCATCGTTTCCTACGATGAAAAACTTGTTTCCCTGGCAGATCAGCTTAAGGATGCGGAAAGCATTCTGTCGGACGCCTGCCATGATCTTTCGGAACGGATGGCCTCTTTTGATTTTGACGAGGGGGCGCTGGATGAGTGTTCAAAAAGGCTTGATCTTATCAATACCCTCAAGAAAAGATACGGTTCCACCATCGAAGAAATAAACGACTACGCGGACGGCCTGCGGAAAAAATGCAGTGAATACGAAGATTATGACGAATTTATAAAGGGGCTTGAGGCTGAGCTTGCATCAAGTGAAGAACGGCTGAAAAAGCTTTGTGAAAAAGCCTCCGAAGTCAGATGTGCCGCAGCGGCTTCGCTGGAAAAAAGGATGAAGGAGGAGTTGTCCTCCCTCAATTTCCTGAGTGCCGATTTCAAGGCGGCCATAGAGAAAAAAGATGAGTATTCGCCTTTGGGTCTGGACAGCGTGGAATTCATGATCTCCATGAATCCGGGGGAACCCCTGAAGCCTCTTTCACAGGTCTCTTCAGGCGGTGAGCTTTCCAGGATCATGCTGGCCTTAAGGACGATAGGTGCCGCAGATGACGGGATCGACACGCTGATCTTTGACGAGATCGACTCGGGGATAAGCGGTGTCACGGCCATGATGGTGGCAAAGAAGCTTTCGGATCTGGCAAAAAAGAGACAGGTGATCTGCATCACCCATCTGGCGCAGATCGCTGCCTTTGCGGATCATCATTTTTTCATAGAGAAGAGTGCAAAGGATAATGTGACCACCACCAGAGTGGAGATACTGGGGGAGGATGAGAGGATAAAAGAACTCACAAGACTTCTGGGTGGTACGGCCTCGGCCGGCGTGACTGCAGGGGAATTGCTGGAGCAGGCATCGGAATACAGGAATTGACCGGGAGATATCAAAGTGCTTTACATTTCGGCTGTGGCATTATAAAATAATAGAGGTGTTTTAATTCTTTTTAAAGGGGGTAAAGATAATGGGAAGGAATACTAAAACACAAAGGGGTTTTTTTGACAGTGTCAAGAACAGGCTGATGCTCATCATACTTCTGGTGATGGCTGTTCCTTTGATCATTGCCATAGTGATCAGCTATGTGACCTCGCATAATGAGGCCATTGAAAACATGAAGCAGGTCAATACTGCGCAGGTTCATCTGGTGGAGCATGATTTCAGGTCTGTGGTGGACCAGAATATGCAGATACTTCAGACCATAGCCAATTCGGTCTCCGCAAGAAAGGTTCTTAAGGGGGAACTGGATGTGGAATCCGTGGCCGAGTGGCTGGGCAGGACCGACGATGAAGTGGGAGACGGCAATACCTCGGTCATAGCCAACGCTGACGGCATGCAGATCTGCCGGGCAAAGGGCGACTGCGTGGACGTGTCCGACAGGGAATATTTTCAGAAGGCAAAGGAAACGGGCAAATTCTTCGTTTCCGATCAGAACATTTCTAAAACCTCGGGAAAGAGGATCTGTACTTTTATCCATCCTATTTTTGACCTGGACGGTACCTTTATCGGTACGGTTCAGAGAAATTATGATCTGGATGCTTTTACCCAGCTTGCAGAGAGTGAGATAGTGTCCGAAAAGCAGGATATATTTATCGGTGATAACAACGGTGATCTCATTGCCCATACTTCCATGGAGCTCAACGGCGGAGAACCCGTTAATTTCAGTACCCAGAAGTGGTATACTGAGTCAAGGTCCAATGCTGAAGCCACGGGCAGCTACGATTCGAAATTCAACGGCGGTGACTGGATCATGTCCTATGAGAGGGAGCCTCTCACAGGGTGGGTTACCGTAGTGGCCAGTGATAAGGGCGTGGCTCTTGCCAGCTCCAACAGGATGCTCATGATCATCATAGTTGTGGGAGTGATCATGCTGATAGTCGGAGGCGTGATCGCCGTTACGATGGCTAATTCCTTTACCGGTCCCATCATAGCCGTTAACCGTTCGATAAGCAGACTGGCTGTGGGTGAGTTCGAGTCTTTGGATGACGCG
>JAEEZH010000070.1 GCA_016288495.1 Lachnospiraceae bacterium | reverse complement strand
CTGACAGCATAGGTCACCTGGCCGGTCTTTACCAGAGCAGCGGCTTCCTTCATTTCCTTTTCGTTCACAGCTATGTCATGGGTCTCGTCAAAGGCAATGAGTGCGGCTACGCCCTGGGGCACGCTGTTTGTGGGGATGACGGTCAAAGTCTTATCCTTTGAAAGTCTGGCAGCCTGGTTTGCAGCCAGGATTATGTTTTTATTGTTCGGCAAAATAAATATGTTTTCCGCATTCACGGCGGAAACCGCCTTTAACAGATCCTCGGTGGAGGGGTTCATGGTCTGGCCACCCTCTATCACCTGATCTGCCCCCAGGGATTCAAATATGCTCTTAAGCCCCTCACCTGCACACACAGATACAAAACCGAATTTTTTCGCCTCTTCGTTTTTCAGGGTGATGACCTTTTCCTCCCGTGTGGGCTCGTTGTCACCGGCTATCTTTTTAACGCCGGCATGTCGCAGCTCATCGCTGCCCAGGACTCTCTCATGGTGCTCTATGCGCATATTATCTATCTTTATGCAGTTGAGCTGGCCGAATTTGAGGGCGCGCTGGATCGCCAGGCCCGGATCGTTGGTATGGACATGGACCTTTACCACATCATCCATGGCCACGCATACTATGGAATCCCCTATGGATTCAAGGAACTCCTTGAAATCGCTTTCATTCTTCTGATTGAACTTCTGACGGAGCAGTATGATGAACTCGGTGCAATAGCAGAATTTGATCTTTGATTCACTGAGTCCTGTCGCACCGGGAGCCTTTTTCTTTTTATCCCCTCCCACCAAAGAGAGCCAGTCTTTTACTTCTTCATCGCTGATATCGCCCTTGAGGTAATCCCTGGCCCCGGTAAGGATATAAATAAGGCCCTGTCCGCCGGAATCCACTACCCCTGCCTGCTTGAGCACCGGCAGGATCTCAGGCGTCTTTTCAAGAGCGGCGTTTCCGTACTCTATCACCTGATCCAGAAATTCCAGGACGTCATCCGTCTCGGCACTGATCTGGGAAGCCTTTTCCGCCATGGCCCGGGCCACAGTCAGTATGGTGCCCTCCTTGGGTTTCATGACCGCCTTATACGCCGTTTCGCTGGCCTTGTTGAAGGCCAGGGCTCCGGTGGCTGCATCCAGCTGCTTTGCGTCGGATAAGGTTTTGGTAAACCCGCGCAAAAGCTGACTCAGGATCACTCCCGAATTACCTCTGGCTCCGCGCAGTGAACCGTTGGCCACTGCCTTGCACACCTGTTCCAGACTGTTCTCGTCCGAGACCTCATCCAGCGCCCTGACTGCGGACATCATGGTCATGGACATATTTGTACCGGTATCCCCGTCGGGCACCGGAAATACGTTCAGTTCGTTTATATATTCTTTCTGGGAATTAAGCTTTCCTGCCCCGGCCAGAAATGCGCCGCAGATACGGGAAGCGCTTAAGCTATCAAACTTCAAGATAAAAAACCTCCAAAACTATGTCCTTAATCTATAACTCTGACACCCTCAATATATATGTTTATCCTCGCAACGGGAAGTCCCGTATACTCTTCCACTTTATACTTCACATTCTCGCGCAGGTTTTCGCTGACCGTAAGGGCACTCACCCCGTAAGCGATTATAATGTGAAAATCTATGAAGATCCTGTTCTCACGGACCACCACATTGATGCCCTTTGTCAGGCTCTCCATTTTCAGGAGCTTTACCAGACCGTCCTTCATGGACACCGCGGCCATCCCCACCACACCGAAGCACTCCATGGCTTCTATGCCGGCGTACTGGGCCACCACCTCGGGCTCTATGATCACATCACCGAGATTTGTACTCATTTTTCCCTTTACCATAAAACACCTCCTGAAACATTCTCCTGATAAAGAAAAACCTCAGGCAAAAAGAAGCCTGAGGATATTCACACTGCAACGTAAAATCAAAGATCAAGCGCGCTCTACCTTATTGGAGCGAAGGCATGATGTGCAAACATACCTGCGGATGCTTCTTCCGCTTTCGTTTATCTTCACCTTTTTGATGTTTGATTTCCAAATGTGATTGGATCTTCTATGTGAATGGCTGACGTTATTTCCAAAATGAACGCTCTTGCCGCATACCGAACACTTTGCCATGGTAACACCTCCTTTACCGGAAATTTCAAAACACAACGGAAAATATTATAACAAAACATTTTAAATGATGCAAGTGTTTTTTATAAGGTTTCCAGATTACTCTTCAGACTGTCATATTCCTTGTTGATGGAAAGGATGGTCTCGGAGTCACCCGCCACATTGTCCGGGTGAAAGATCTTTAACAGATCCCGGTAACGCTTTTTCAGGGAAAGGGGATCGTTGACCCCGCGGAAAAAGACGGTAACCTGACTCAGCTGGCTCATGGTCTCGCTGCCTGCCCTTCTCATATCGATCTCAAGGCGCTTTCTCTCCTCCAGGATCCGCTTTTCCATACGTTTAAGGGATCTGCGGTCCTCATCCAGCTCGTCAAAACCGCGTTTTAAAGCCTTCCACTTTTCCTCGATGAGCTTTTCCTCGATGGAGCACTGCTTCTTGCGGTAGTCCAGACGTCTGGCCTCGTTTTTCATCTGCTGCTTGACCCTGTCCTTTTCCTCATCGAAGGATTTCTGAGCATCGAGAAGCTCCTGACGCTCATTCTGTATCCTGATATTCTCGGAAAAAAGCCAGTGCTTAAGCTCGGCCAGCTTGTCCTCTCCCGCCTCCGCTATCAAATCTGTAATTCTTTCAGGATCCAATACCATATCCATAAAAGTCACCCTTTATCATTTATCAAAGGCCGCCTCGATAGCTTCTTCATTAGACAGTTTCTTCGGGTCCGCATCCTCAGCAGGCACCGTGAACTTGTGCACCAGATCGGGTACCATATCCAGGATCTTGGATACGGAATCCTGATTGTTCACGCTGATAAGCCTGGTGGAGCCGTTTGAGATGACCAGAACGGCACTGGGCACCATCTTGCCGCCGATACCGCCGCAGCCCTTCTCGCCCTTTTCACCTGTGCCGGCGCCCATTCCCAGACCGAAGCTCACATCCATCATGGGAACGATGATGGTATCCTTCATCACGATGGGCTCACCCACAACCGTCTTTGTGGAGAGGAATGAATTCATGCCTCCCATTAACGACTGCATGATGGAATTATATTTATTGTCTGCCATAATATCCACTCCTATAAAAATAATCGCAAGTAGTATAACACAAAACCATCCGGTTGAACAGATGACTTTTATACATATCTTTGAACCTCTTTGACAAAGCGCCTCACGTTTTTATCAAGAGCCAGGTCAACAACTCTCATCAGTACAAAGAAAAGGATCACCCTTCCCTTCATGTCCCCCCTGGCATCCATGATGCTGTTTTCAAAATCCGCATTCAGGATAATGCGCCTGCCTATGTAAGGATAAAGAAAGCTGTAGGCCGCCACCGCCTTTCCCGTGGCCGAGGCATCCGAAAAGCCCAGGTCTATAACGGCGCCGCCCTTTTTGGGCAGACAGTGGATCAGCAGTTTTTTAAGCTCTCTCAATATATGGCCGAGGGCCTGTGTATTTTCCCTCTTTGAGATAAAATCGGCTCTTTCCTTAACCCACTCATAACGCGCGCCGGCATCGTCCTTAAGGGAGATCACCTTTTCCCTGGCAACTGCGAGCTTTTCCTTTATCGCCTTTATCTTAAGGGCCAGTTTTTCCCTGAGGGGAACCTTTTCCTCAGGTTCTTCCTCTGTGATCCGGTCAGTTTCCTCATGATAGTTACGGTGCGATGCATCTTTCGAAAGCTGTCCCGTTTTTTTCTCCTCCCGGCCGGTTAAGTCATCCTCCAAAAGTTCCGACAGTTCATCCTTTTCCTCGGGCAGATCCCATTTACTGTGATCAGAGGGTTCATCCTCGGGATATATTTTTTTCCAGAACACCTTTACCCAGTAGTCAAAGACCGTATCCTCGCCCTTCTTCTTTTTGTAGATCACATCCGCCCTAAGCAGGGGTGTGAGCCATCTTACCTTTGCCAGGGCGTCTATGTCATCCCCGGCCTTGTACCCCTTTATCTCATAGCGTATGGGAGCAAAGAGGATCAGCAGGATAAGAAAGATGAGCAGGCCCAAAATAACAGCTAGGATAATACCAACTGCCTTAAGGACGGTCAAAAGCACCATCAGTACACCTGTCATACGGCCACCTGTCCTTTGAGCCGGGCATAACCGAACTCCGTCCTGCCCTCCGCCATAAGTGTCACCAGGGATGTGATCACCGCAACGGCTCCTTCCCTGGTCTTTGACATACCCACGATGACAAGGGGCTTATCATCCGACAACTCGTAGTCTATATGGTCGCCGTGAACGATCCAGAGCTCATTTTGGGGCGACAGCACGATAAAATACAGGTCGCATTTTCCGACGCCGTGAAGAAGCCTCCATTTATAGAAGGGAACATTTCTTTCCACATCGTCGGTATTATACAGTTTTTCGGCAAAAACAATGTATCTTTTCATAACCTTCAAAAGGATGGGTATACCTTTCCCCATCCTTGACAATCAAGCACTATATTTTTTATACTGTAAATGAACAAATTTTTCAAGTATGAGGATTTCTGATTATGGAAATGATCGCCACTCTGGCACTGAATGACAGCTATACCATCTCCGAAGACGTAACAGCCCAGGGACAGGTCATCGTAAAACAGGGCACCCAGGTCAACGCCGAGGTCATAAACAAGCTGAAAGCCTACGGTGTAATGGGCGTAAACTGCTATGAGGCCAGTGATTTTGCCGGCAGTTACTATGAAAAGCTCAGCCTTTCAAAGGAATTTTCCAAATGGAAGAATGACTATGACACCCTGCTCATAGCCTACAAGGTAGCCGTGGATTCCTTTGCCCTCAAAAAAATCCCCTTCAGGGAGGTGGACCTGCTGGAGATCTCCTCCCGGCTTTTTACCGATTCCATGACCGGAAAGCGTCTCATGACCTACATCAATCTCATGACTCCCAAGGAGGAGGATCTGTCCTACGTTCACGGACTGAACGTAGCCCTCATGTCAAAGCTCTTCGGCAGGTGGCTGAGATGGCCGGCTCCCGATGTGGACAGACTGACTCTGGCCGGTTTCATTTACGACGTTGGCAAAAATATCCTGCCCCAGGATATTATATGGAAGAAGGGCAAGCTCAATTCCATGGAGTTCGACCTTATGAAGACCCACGCCTTCCACGCCTATCACCTCTTGTCAAAGACCAACCTGGACCAGCGCATACTCAACTGCGTGCTCCAGCACCATGAAAGGTGCGACGGCTCGGGATATCCCCAGGGACTTAAGGGCAACGAGATCGACGATTTTGCCAAGGTCATCGCCATAGTCGATATGTATGAAGCCATGACGGCTCCCAGGACCTACCGCTCTCCCATGTGTCCCTTCAAGGCCATCGCCATATTTGAACAGGATGTATATCAGAAATATGATATCAAATATATCCAGACCTTCATGCAGCATCTTTCCGACGAGATGATCGGAAACCGGGTCCGGCTAAACACCGGCGACGAGGGGGAGGTCATCATGACCAACCGCAACGCCTACTCAAAGCCCATCATCAGAATGGACGACGGTACCGTGATCGACCTTTCCAAGATGCCCCAGTTCACCGTGGAAGAGCTGGTCTGATCGTAGAAATACATTTATTTCATTACAAAATAAAAACCCCCGGCATATGCCGGGGATTTATTATTTTTAAGATATAATCTTTATTCTGAGATTACTGGGTAACGATGCTGTGAAGCTCCTCAGCCTCTTCCTCGCTGAGTCTTGCAGCTGCGTATACGCTGCCCTCATCGTCTACAAGATAGATATCGTCGCCGTCCTCGATGTAACCCAGCTTAAGTCCGCCTACGGTTACGAGAAGATAAGCGGTTCCGTCATCGGTGGTATCCTCTTCAACAGTATACTCTGCAAAAGCCTCATTCTCGCCGTCATTCACATAAGCAACATCTCCGTCAGATGACTCATAGAAAGCGATCATGAAATCCTTTGTGCCGTCGTTTGCATAGAAGCCGTCAACATAGCTGATATCGGAAGCAACTTCCTCTTCGCCCTCTGCAGCCTCTTCCTCAACTTCCTCAGTCTCCTCAGCCTCAGCCTCAACTTCCTCAGTCTCCTCAGCCTCAGCCTCGGCAACCTCTTCAGTCTCTTCTGCTGCTTCCTCTGCTGCGGGAGCAGGAGCAGCCTCTCCGCCGCCACATGCGGTAAATACGGTTGCTGCCATAGCAGCTGCTACAAGTGTCATAAAGATCTTCTTTTTCATAATATCCTCCTTAAATTTTCAAGTAATACATGATGTGTTTTTTAACACAATTCAGAAAGTTAACATAAATTTTACAGTTTGTCAATACTCAATTGACTTTTCCCAGTTTGTTTATAAGCTCTTCAAAATATCCGGGGAGGGGGGCATTTGTTTCAATATACTCGCCTGTAACGGGATGTAAAAAGCCCAGAGTCTTTGCATGAAGGCACTGTCCCTTAAGCTCCTTAAACCTTTTGTTTATGCCGGGATTGCCGTAAACCTCATCCCCCAGCAGAGAATGTCCGATGTGTGCCATATGTACCCTGATCTGATGGGTCCTTCCGGTCTCGAGTACACATTGTACCAGGGTAAAGCCCTTAAAGCGCTCCAGCACGCTGTAATGAGTCACTGCCCTCTTTCCTCCGGGTACCACCGCTATTTTCTTACGATCCTTAGGATTTCTTCCCAGAGGCGCATCGATGACCCCTTCATCGTTTTTCAGGTTACCGTTCACTATGGCGATATATTTTCTGTTGATGGTATGTGCCCGAAGCTGGGCAGCGATGGATTCGTGGGCGATATCATTTTTGCAGGCGATGACGGCGCCGGTGGTGTCCATATCTATCCTGTGGACGATCCCCGGGCGCAGCACTCCGCCTATTCCTGACAGGTCATGACAGTGATACAGGAGCGCATTGACCATGGTACCGGATATATGGGTATTGTCGGGGTGGACCACCATCCCCTTAGGCTTGTTCACCACGATGACGTCACTGTCCTCATAGAGGATGTCAAGGGCTATGTCTTCAGGGACCACATCAAGAGGCACTGCAGGAGGAAGCTCCACCGTATACTCTTCGCCCGACGCCACCTTATATGACGCCTTGCGCAGCGGTTCCACCCTTTCCTCCTCAAGGAGCCTGGCCACCCTGGAGCGGGAAATATTTTCCATCTTCTCCGCGAGAAAGGAATCCAGCCTTTTGCCTGCATCCTCCTCATTTACGATGAATGTAAATATCTCATCATCCATACAGCCTACCCTTTGAACAGTTCATCATCCTTATATTTGAACAGGATCATGAAGAAAAGTACAAAAGTACCTATGGTGACATAGCAGTCAGCCACATTGAAAATGGGAAAATCTATGATCCTGGCATAGATAAAATCCACCACATAACCTGTAATGCTCCGGTCTATGAGATTTCCGAAGGCCCCGGCCGCTATGAGCAGGATCACAGCCCTTAAGGGCAGATATTTCGCATCACCGGAAAGCTTAACCAGCATCCAGGCCGCAAAGGCCATGAAAGCGATCCCCACGACTATGAAAAAAAAACGCTGGTTCTGGAGCATCCCGAAGGCGGCTCCCCTGTTCTCCAGATAGCGGAATTCAAACGCCCCCTCTATGATCGAAAAAGGGTCGGCATCCTTAAGCTTTGCGATAGCCAGTATCTTGGTGTATCTGTCGGCACAGACCAGCACTATAAAAATAAAAAGATCGATCAGCAATGTGGTGATCCGTTTTTTCTTATCCATCATCAGTCTCTTTCATCAAAATGTATTTCGTTGAGGGCAAAGCGCATCTCATCGTCGGTAACGGTCCTGTCGATGAACGCACCTCCCACCTTTTTAAGAAGGATGAACCTCAGGGTCTTCCCGTCCGCTTTTTTGTCGGATCTGGTCAGCCTGATCACCTCTTCCACATCTATATCGTCCACGGTTATGGGCAGGTTAAAGGGCATGAAGAAATCCCTGATCTCATAACACTCCTCCGCGGAGATCAGCTGCCTTTTGTATGAGATTATAGCGGCGCACACACAGCCCAGGGCCACACACTCGCCGTGGGTCAGCTTGAAATCCTTGTATTTCTCTATGGCGTGTCCCAGGGTATGTCCGAAATTCAAAAGAGCCCTGTCTCCCTTTTCCTTCGGATCCTTTTCCACCACTGCCTTCTTGATAAGGCAGCTTTCGTATATCATATGCTCCAGCGCTTCGCTTTCCCTGTCGTTTATCTCGTTAAAGCTGTCGATGAGCCAGGTATAAAAGGGTTCGCTCTTGATGATCCCGTGCTTCAACACCTCCGCCATTCCCGATGCGAACTGCCTGTCGGACAGGGTCTTCAGAACGGCTGTGTTCATATAGACCAGGGAGGGCATATGAAAGGCCCCCACCATATTTTTGTAGGAATCAAAGTCCACCCCGGTCTTGCCTCCGATACTGGAATCGGTCTGGGCCAGAAGAGAGGTGGGTATCTGTATAAAGCCTATCCCGCGAAGATAAGTGGCTGCGGCATATCCCGTCAGATCTCCGACCACGCCTCCTCCCAGGGCAGCCAGCATATCATGTCTGTCAAAATGCTCTTCGATCAGAAATCTGTAAAGATCCCTGACGGTATCCAGATTCTTGTTTTCCTCACCCGCAGGAAAAGTATAAACAAGCACCTTTTCGCACAGTGTCTTCAGGATATCCTGCACCTGGGACGCATAAAGAGGCCCCACGTTGGAGTCCGTCACTATGCAGATCTTTCTTCCCTGAAGGGAAAGCTCACTCTGGGCATATTCCCTGAGCAGGGAGAAGTCATTGTTTATGATTATCTTGTAGCACTCTTTTCCTTCATAGGAAACAGGTATTATCCGTGACATGGCCAACTCCTTATCAAAGATTCTTCGTCACTTCGTTCCTCAGAATGACAAAGGAACAGATTCTTCGTCACTTCGTTCCTCAGAATGACAAAAGAACAGATTCTTCGTCACTTCGTTCCTCAGAATGACAAAGGAAATAATTCATTTCAAAATAAGAGGCAGCCCGGAAGGCTGCCCCGAAAATACCAAACAGAAAACCGTCAGATCCTGGACACCGGTGAAGAAGTGTCGCCTGACTTCTCATCCTCATCGGTATCACCCATGACCCCTACTCCGGGAGGCGTAACCAGGAAGATATAATGTGATATCTGCTGAAGCTGTCCGTCCATGGCACAGGTGGCGCCTGAGATAAAGTCTATTATCCTCTGGGCTTCGCTCACATCCAGACCCTCAAGATTCAGGTTCACTATCCGGTTCTGAAGAAGAGTCTCCACTATCTGCTTTGCCTCGCGGATACCTGAAGGCTTATAAAGGACAACATCCATTCCCGCTGAAGAACTGCTCCTGTTCCTCGACGCTTTCTTTATGGATGTGACTTTCTTTGATTCGCGCTTAGGGGCATCAGAGTAATCATCATCATATCCGTCATAATCATAAAACTCATCATCCTCATCATCATTAACCCTGAAAGCGCCTAATACTTTGTCGATCATTCCGTTAGAACCCATTTATAAACCTCCTATCAGCTGCTAATACTGTAATCCCTTTCCCCGAATATACCGGTCCCGACTCTCACAAAGGTGGCGCCCTCTTCTATGGCCACCCGGTAGTCACCTGTCATACCCATGGAAAGAAGTGGTCTGTCCGCATCAAGACACCCACGAGTACTATTATCTGACAAATCTGATGTTATGTCAACAGAATTTTGATATAAATTTGCAAATATTGGACGATTTTCCTCTTCATCCACTACAT
>JAEEZH010000069.1 GCA_016288495.1 Lachnospiraceae bacterium | reverse complement strand
GCCCGAAAGCTCTTCGAATATCTGAAGGACTGCCTGAAGGAATCCCCAGCATACATAATTCAGGCTTACGCCGTGCCAGAGACCGCTGGCAATGAAGGTGATGCTCAGGTTGAGATATTTGCGGAGCTTCCCCTTTTTGCTGCCTCCCAGGGGGATGTAGATATAGTCCCGCAGCCAGGCTCCCAGTGAGATGTGCCAGCGCTGCCACAGTTCCTTGACGGAAAGTGAAAAGAAGGGGCGTCTGAAGTTGTCGCTTAAGGAAATCCCGAAAAGCTGTGCCACCCCCTGTGAGATGGTGACGCAGGACAGGAAATCGGCGTACAGATGGATGGTGTACATGACGCAGGATACGGCAATGTATAACCCGCGGTAAGCCTGGGGGGTGGCGTCTATGGTGTGGGTGACGATCCCCGCCTTGTCGGCTATCATGAACTTTATAAAGAAGCCCCAGAGAATGGTGTTGAGCCCACCCATCATCTGCCTTTCGTTGTGTTCGTTACCTTTGTAGAGATCCTGTGACAGCAGCTCATATCTGGGGATGGGCCCCTGGATGATCTGGGGGAAAAAGGACATGAAGAGCACATATCTGAAGAAATTTTTCTGGGCGTCGATCCTGCCTTTGTAAATGTCCGTGAGATAGGAAAGGAGTTGCAGGGTATAGAAGGACAATCCCAGAGGCAGCAGAAATGAGGACCTGAAAACGGCTGCAGCGGGTATGGCTTCCGTCAGCTTTGAAACAAAGAATATGCTGCCGCAGGTTATGATGGTTGCTGCCAGGGTGGCCTTTCTGACCCTGTCCTTTGTCCTGTTTTCCCTCTGGCGCTGCAGGAGCAGGGAAAAGATGTAGCTGACGATCAGCGTGGCCCCAAATACGGATATGAGGACGGCGTCCTTGCAGGCCAGGACATAAAAGGTGCAGCTTCCGGCCAAAAGAAGGATCCATCTGTATTTTTTCGGAAAAAGGTAATAAAGGATATAAACCGTCAGGACTAAAATATAATAACCGATCGATGTGTAACTCATAATTTTCCCTGCGATAAAACCTATGTATTCTACCGGGATATTCTATCAAAAATCGGTCGAAAATGCGACAAAAATGTTTTTATTTTTTTTTATATGGGGTATAATGTTTCAGATTGGCTATTATAATGTTCATTGAACAGGAGAGAATATATGAAAAAGAGGTTTATGGCGATAATGATACCGGCCGTACTGGCGGTCATGCTGCTGACAGGCTGCAGGAGCACGGTGGGACGCATCCTGAAGGCAGCCGGAGAATCCATCGCAGGGGAGGAGTCAAAGAGTCCGGAGACAGACGGGACGGTTCAGGAAACACCCGGGACAGACGGCGAAGCTGCGGATAAAGAAGAAAACACAGGGGATGCCGGGACGACGGATAAGGAAAAGGCGGATGCTCCCGATAAGGTCTCTCCTTTTTCACCTACAGTTCTGGATTATTCCGACAGGTTTCTCATAGGAAATGAGAAAATATATTATATTGGCGATGACGGAACCTATACAAACGTGCTTACCATTGAGGAGAATGAGAGCATAGCCGGATGCGCCGGTGATGATGAGTACTTTTTTGCACTGATAAGGCTCACGGGAGACAAGACCGGTTATGATCTGTATTTCTGGCATGGTGACGATCCTGTGGGCATGACCGGCGTCTATGTGGATGAGAGCGTATATATCAGCCGTATAGCCGTGCTGGATCACAATTTTTATTATTCCTATTATGACAACGCTAAGAGCGGATATTCCCACTGGTACTATGATCCTCACGGGGATGCTTTCCTGGAGGCTGAAGAACTGGAGGATATGGGGACTTTCCTTTCAAAGTATAAGGGCCGGGATATGAGCGTTGTGGGCTCCGCCAATGATATTCCCAGGATGTTGTCGGATACGGGGCTGATATATGTGAAGGATGATGAGAACGGGCTGCTGTATTCCTTTGACAGGGACGGAGTGGAGCAGGGAGCCTTTGATCCCGTTCTGGAAAATCTCACCATTAACGGCTGCTATGAAGATTATCTGGTGGGCGAGTCCTATGAATATGACAAGGACGGCATGGCGTCTACCGTTTATACCATGCTGTATGATACCAGGGACGGCAGCAGCGTGGAGCTTTTCCGGAGGGATTCCCGGGAGGCAGGCAGCACCGTGCTGAGCATAAAGGACGGGTTTATCTATTATTACACCGATGATCAGAGCGAATACGGAGATACCCTGAGCCGTTCCGTATACAGGGAAAGGCTTAAGGATATATGGGACAATGTCCGCAGGGAACAGCCGGTCTATGTCCTGAACAGGTACTCCGGAGTAGTGGATAACTATGGGAATTACGGTCTTCATGAATATGGAAACCTGGGAGTTTCCATACTGACCAACCGTTTCTATTTCCTGGATTTCTTCCCGGATGATAAGGAGGGGCATCAGGGGGATGTTCAGTGGTGCTACGTGGATATGGACGGAGACAGTGTAGACAGCGAACGCGTGATAACTGATTGCTCTGAGCGGCATGAAGTCTTTTCCGATTGGGGAACGATAACGACTGTTTACGATGTAAAGAAGGATGATACGGATGGTTTTGTCTACTTTAAATCCAAGCTGGAGGATTTCAGATTTCATTCCGATGTGAAGAATGCAGACCTGTTGAACAAGGTCATGGAGGAGGCCATAAAGGAAGAGCAGAAATCCTCGGAGGAAATGGCCGGGACCGCATATAATGATATCCTCGGGGAAAACGCCGGGGATGATACGGATTGGTACAAGAAAAATGTGGGTTACGGATATTCCCACGAACGTACCTTCGGCACAGTGAAGGAGATCGGACCAAACTATATACAACTGCTTTTTGATGATTATGACTATTTCGGCGGTGCCCACGGCATGCCTTATCAGATATATTATCTGCTGGATACCCGGACCGGTGAGAGGAAGACCATAAAGGATTTTTATAAGGGAAGCGAGGCTGATTTTAAAAAGCTGGTGGCTGACGCTACGGTGGAGGACTGGAAAAAGGATAAGGATTATAAGTATTACGAGCTTTACGCCCCTTCCGAGGAAGCGAATACAAGGGAAAATTTTGAGAGTTATGTAAACTTTGATATGGATATTGATTTTTCGGAAGACAAGATCACTGTATATTATCCTCCCTATGCGGTGGCACCCTTTGCTTCGGGTTTTGTGGGTATAGACATTCCCTATTCGGAGCTTGGGTTTTCACTGTAGGGCGGCATACGGGATTTTTGCTGTATGGCGGCAGTTCTTGAAAAAGTATGATTTGTGCGGTATAATCAGAAAACATGTGATTTTTGAAAAGGAATATTACTTATGATAAATGAATTCTATAAAAACATGCTATCCGGAAAGAGTGTTATCAGACAGCTTTCGGAATATGCCACTCAGAGGGGAAAGGAGATTGGATACGAAAATGTCTTCGATTTCAGTCTGGGGAATCCGTCTGTACCGGTGCCTTCGTTGTACAACGACAGGATAATCTCCCTTCACAGGGAGTCTGATTCCATGTATCTTCACGGATATTCTCCCTCACCCGGTATCCATGAGGTCCGTCAGGCCATAGCCGACAGTCTGAAAAAGAGGTTTGGCATAGATTATAAGGCGGAGCACATCTTCATGGCTTCCGGTGCGGCCGGTGCCATTGCCCATGCAGTCAGATCCGTGACAAAGCCGGGAGATGAGGTGATCGTCTTTGCCCCCTGTTTTCCGGAATACCATCCTTATATAGAGCATACCGGCGCTAAGCTTAAGATGGTGCCTGCGGATGTAAAGGGATTCCAGATAGATTTTGAGGCCTTTGAGAGGCTTTTGACCACAGAGGTGCAGGCGGTGCTCATCAACACCCCCAACAATCCCTCGGGCGTGGTCTATTCTGAGGATACACTGAAAAAGCTTTGCGATATCCTGTCCCAAAAGCAGAAGGAGTTCGGACACGATATCTTCCTTATCTCGGATGAGCCTTACAGGGAGATCCTTTTCGGGGATAAGGACAGGATGAAGGACCTGTATCCTTCACGGTATTATGACAATACCCTTTCCTGCTATTCTTTTTCCAAGAGTCTTTCCATACCCGGAGAGCGAATAGGCTATGTGGCTGTCAATCCGGCGGCCACGGATGCGGATATACTGGCGGTCATGATGACCCAGATCAGCCGCGGCATAGGGCATAACTGTCCGTCATCCTCGGTACAGAGGGCCATTGTCCCCTGTCTTTTTGAGACTTCGGATCTTTCCGTATATGAGAAGAATATGGAGATTTTGTATAAGGCTTTTGTATCCCTGGGCTTTTCCGTTGTGAAGCCCTCCGGCACGTTTTATATCTTCCCGAAGGCTCTGGAAGAAGATGCCAATGCGTTTTGCATGAAGGCCAAGGATTATGATCTGATACTTGTACCCTCCGACAGCTTCGGTTGTCCGGGACATTTCAGGATAGCTTATTGCGTGGACACCGAAAAGGTGGAGCGCTCCATTCCGGTATTTGAAAAATTTGTTAAGGAGTGTTATCAAAATGGCTGATTTTAATGAACTGAGATCTGAAATTGAACAGAAGCTTTCATCGGTATCGGACAACGGGTCCCTTTCTTCCTTCTGGCAGGCATACCTGGGCAAGACCGGCTCCGTGTCCTCTCTTATGAAGGAGATGAAGAATCTTTCCGGCGATGAGAAAAAGGAGTACGGAAAGCAGGTCAACGAGCTGAGGACTTATGTCCAGAAGCTTTATGACGAGAAAAAAAGCGAGATCGATGTGCTGGAGCTTAAAAAGAGATATGAAGCCGAGGATATCGATGTGACCATTCCCTCTGATGTGAAGGTGGGGAATCTTCATCCCATAACCCTTATCAGGCAGGAGATGATAGATGTCTTTGCCGGAATGGGCTTTGAGGTGCTCAACACTCCCGAGATAGAGGATGACGATACAAACTTTACCCTGCTCAACGTGCTTAAGGATCATCCGGCCCGGGACATGCAGGACACCTTCTATGTATCAGACAATTTTGTGTTGAGGACACATACTACAGGCGGTGACATCCATGTGATGAAGGAGAAAAAGCCTCCCATAAAGGCGCTCAATCCCGGACGTACTTTCAGGTCGGATTCGGATGCCACGCATTCCCCCATGTTTTCCCAGATGGATATACTGGTGGTGGACAAGGGCATCAATCTCTGTGACCTGCAGGGGATGCTGGATGAGTTTGTTCAGCAGATCTTCAACCGTGACGTAAAGACCAGGCTCCGTCCTTCATATTTCCCTTTCACCGAGCCTTCGGTAGAGGTGGATGTGAGCTGCTTTAACTGCGGCGGCAAGGGCTGTTCCTTATGCAAGGGCACCGGCTGGATCGAGATACTGGGCGGTGGCATCCTGAACAAGGTGGTCCTGGAAAACTGCGGAATAGATCCCGAAGAGTATTCGGCCCTTGCAGCGGGCATAGGAATAGAGCGTATCGCCATGCTCAAGTACGGCATAAAGAATATGGGACAGTTGTTTGAGAATGATCTGGAGTTCCTGAAGCAGTTCAGAGCGTAGGACAGAAATAAACAGTGTCATTCTGAGCAAAATAAACAGTGTCATTCTGAGCAAAATAAACAGTGTCATTCTGAGCGTAGCGAAGAATCTTAAAAAAGAGAGGTAAAACAGGCATGAAAGTACTATATTCCTGGTTAAAAGAATATGTGGATACAGACCTTCCCGCACAGGAGCTGGCCGACAAGTTTTTCGGAGCCGGTTTTGAGGTGGAGGAGCTCAGCTATCTGGGTGAGGGCATCAGCAAGGTGGTTGTCGGCGTGATCACTGCCATGGAACACTATGAAGGTACCCATCTCCAGATCTGTACCATGGACTGCGGCGAGTACGGAAAGGACATCATCATTTTGACCGGAGCCGATAATGTATTCGTGGGAGCCCACGTGCCGGCTGCACTGGTTGGGGCGACTCTTCCGGGCGGTTTCAAGATAAAAGAGCGAAAAATGGTGGATAAGATGTCCTACGGAATGCTCTGCTCCGGTGAGGAACTGGGGATCGAGGGCTGGTATCCCGGGGATGAGGTGAACGGTATCCTGATCCTTCCCGAGGATACAAAGGCCGGTGACGATATAGTTAAGGTCCTGGGCCTTGACGATCATATCTTTGACATCAGCATTACGGCCAACAGGCCCGACTGTCAGTGTATCCTGGGTCTGGCCAGGGAAGTGGCAGCTTTCCTTAAGAAACCTCTTAAGGAGCCCGGCTTTGATTACACCATGACCGATGTCAAAAATGATGAGATAAAAGTCTACGATGAAGCTTATGACCTTTGCCCCAGATTTCTGGGACATTACATATACGATGTAAAGCATTTTGAGGCACCCATATGGATGAGGCAGCGTCTTAACAGCTGCGGTATGAAATCCATTGATGCTATAGTTGACATAACTAATTATGTGCTCCTTGAGATCGGCCAGCCCATGCATGCATATGATCTGGCCACACTGAACGGAGCCACCGTATTCCCCAGAAGGGCTAAGGACGGGGAGAAGATAACTACCCTTGATGAAAAGGAAAGAGAGTTAACGAGTGACAACCTTGTGATCTGCGATGCCAAAGAGCCTATAGGCCTTGCAGGTATCATGGGAGGCCTGGACTCCGAGATCACCGAAAAGACTACGGAGATCGTGCTTGAGGCAGCCAAATTCATGAGGGATAACGTGAGAAGATCCTGCAGGATGCTGGGTGTCCATACCGATGCCGCAGGCAGATTTGAAAAGGGCGTGGATGAATATTCGGTGGAATGCGGCATGAAGAGATGCCTTAATCTGGTGGAAAGCCTGGGGGTTGCAAAGATAAGCAGCACTGCTTTCGACTGCAGCGGCGGAGCATCCGTGGAGGAAAGACAGATCGAGGTAAAGATCAGCCGTGTTAATGAGGTGCTTGGGATCGAGGTTCCCAGGGATGAGATGGTCAGCATTCTGGAGTCCCTTAATTTCAAGGTGACCGTGGACGGCGACATTATGAAGATCAGGATCCCCAGATATCGTGAGGATGTGGCTCATTATCAGGATATCGCCGAGGAGATCATAAGGGAATACGGCTATGATCATATAGTACCCAGATTCATCGAGTCTGCCAAGGTGACGAACGGCGGACTGAACAAGGCGCAGAAGAGGGAACTTGAGGTGAAGAACCTGCTCTGCCACAGAGGGATGTTTGAAATATCTTCCATGGCCATGTACTCACCCCAGGACCTGGATCTGCTGCTCATTCCCGAGGACAGCGAGGACAGGCGGTTTGTACAGATACTGAATCCCATTACCGAGAATCTTTCCATAGTGAGGACCATCCTGGCGCCCTCCATGCTGAATATCCTTATCAATAACATCAAGCTGGGACACGATGGCGGCAGATTTTTTGAGCTCGCTCCCGTGTACAGGCCCAAGGCTCTTCCCGTCACCGAATATGTGAATGAGCCTCTGCATCTTTGTCTGGGCACCTTCGGGGCCGGGGAGGATTTCTATTCCCTTAAAGCCGTTACAGAGGCACTGGCAGGAGCTTACGGCCTTGAATTTGAATACAGGAAGGAAGAGATCTCATATCTGCATCCGGGAAGGTGCGCCGCCGTCTATGCAGACGGAAAGCGTATCGGCCATCTGGGACAGTTAAGGTATGAGATAATAAACGAACTGCCTATAGCGGAGGGCAAAAAGAGCGATCTTAAGATCTTCATGGCAGAGCTTGATTATACACTCCTTTCGGAGTGCTTTAAGGACGGCATTCATTTCACCCAGCTGTCGGATAAGACAACCGCTTCCAGGGATATCTCCCTGGTGGTGGACAAAAAGACCCAGGTCGGGGATATGATCTCCTCCGTAAAGAGCATCTCAAAACTGGCCAAAGAGGTGTCCCTCTTTGATATCTATGAAAGCGAGAAACTGGGGGCGGATAAGAAGAGCGTGACTCTTTCCATCCGGTTTGCCACCGAGGATCATGATGTGACGGATGAGGAAGCGGATCAGGCCCGGGATAAGATAATCAAAAAGCTTTCGGAGCAGATAGGTGCCGTTGCCAGAGTATAAGGATCTTTGATGATGCCCGTCGGATAGTTATGCCGACGGGCATATTTTATATATTCCGATGCAGAGGATCCTCTTAGATCCTGCAGAGGATGGGAATGACGAATACACTGTAAAATTTATGTAAACAACTTATGTAAATAAATTATGTCAATAAATACCAGGCTTACAATAGGAATACTGGCTCATGTGGATGCGGGCAAGACTACCCTTTCGGAGTGTCTGCTTTATAATGCCGGCATGCTAAAAGCCATGGGAAGGGTGGATAAAAGGGATTCTTTTTTTGATACCGATGAAATGGAAAGACAAAGAGGCATAACCATCTTTTCCAAGCAGGCGGTATTTGATCTGGATGAGAATACCACGGTGACCCTTATAGATACCCCGGGACATGCCGATTTTTCCCCGGAGGCGGAGCGTACCCTCTGGGTGATGGACTATGCCATACTGGTGATATCCGCCACGGACGGAGGAGCCATGGGACGGAGCAGATTTTTCTTTGATCTGCTGGGCAGATACGGCATTCCGGTGTTTACATTTGTTAACAAAATGGATCAGCCGGGAGCCGATAAGGAGAGTCTGATCAGGGAACTTAAAAAGAATTTTTCCGATCAGTATGTGGATTTCACTGCCATGGGATCGCCGGAGTTTTATGAGGAGATAGCTGCGGCTTCTTCTGCTCTGGATGGTGATAAGGAACTTGATCCGGAAAAGATAATGGATGAATTCTTTGCGACCGGGCGGGTCAATGAAGAACTGATCTCCGTACTGATCAGCCGCAGGGTAGTCTTTCCATTATGGTTTGGAAGTGCATTAAATGACAATGGTGTCGCAGAATTTCTTGATTTGATCAAAAAATATACGGCGTTATCTTATGAAAAGGCCGCAGCGGAAGATGATTTCTCTGCCAGGGTGTTTAAGATATCCAGAGATCAGAAGGGGAACAGGCTTACCCATATGAAGGTGATGTCCGGAGGATTGAAAGTCCGCGATAAACTGGGGGATGAACAGATCACGGGCATACGTATATACAATGGAGATAAATATGAAAGCGTAAATGACACGGATGTCGGAGGTGTTTACGCCATTACCGGCCTGCAGCATACTTACGGAGGCCAGGGGCTGGGAACCCAGGAGGATCTTTCCGGTGAGATAGCCATGTATGGCTCCGCTCCTGTCATGACATATAGGCTGAAGCCGGTGGACGGTGCTTATACCAATCCCGTGGAGCTAATGAAAAAGCTGGAGGAGCTGTGTGAATATATGCCCGAACTCCAGGCTGTCTGGGAAGAAACCTTAAAAGAGATCCATGTTTCCATAATGGGTGAGGTACACCTTGAAATACTGAAGCGTTTGATCAAAGATAGATATGATACAGATGTCACTTTCGACGCCGGCCGGATCCTGTACAAGGAGACCATCGCTGACATTGTTGAAGGGGTGGGACATTTTGAACCCCTGAGGCATTATGCGGAAGTCCATCTCAAGCTGGAACCGGGAGAGAGGGGAAGCGGCATCACTGTCGGGGAATCCCGGGTATCGGTGGACGAGCTTGCCCTTAACTGGCAGAGACTTATCGAAACCCATATCCTGGAGAAAAAGCACAGGGGAGTGTTGACCGGTTCGCCCCTGACGGATGTGAAGATCTCTGTTGTAGGAGGTAGGGCACACAACAAACATACCATGGGCGGAGATTTCAGACAGGCCGTTTACAGAGCTATCAGGCAGGGACTGATGCAGGCAAAGTCGGTTCTTTTGGAACCCTATTACAATGTGGAGCTGGCTCTTCCCTTATCCTGTGTGGGAAGGGCAATGACGGATCTGGAGCGGGTAGGTGCTAAACAGATTACCCAGGAAAATCCCTTAGGTGTGGATACGGCTCTGGTCAAAGGACGGGCTCCTGCTTCGACTATGCAGGATTATCCCAACAGGGTGGCGGAATATACAGGGGGCAGAGGCATGATAAGTCTCATTCCCTGTGGTTATGATATCTGTCATAATGCGGTTGACATAATTTCTGAGTGTGGCTATGATCCTCTGGCGGATATCAGGAATACTCCGGATTCCGTATTCTGTTCACACGGGGTCGGCGATGTGGTGCCCTGGGACAGGGTCTTTGAATATATGCATGTTCCCGCAAAACTCATCTTTAATGAGGATGGCTCCTATGAAGGCGTGGTCATGGTGGATGAGGCACAGAGTCTTATGGAAGCAGCCGAGAAAGTCAGAAATGCAGCTATTTCCAAAACAAAGAAAGATTCCTTTATCCCCATGGGTTATGAAGAAGTGGATGAGATAGTGGCCCGGGCAGGCTCGGCAAACCTTAAGGGAAATGCCGACCGGCGCTCAAACGGTGTTAAAAAGCTGAAAAGAGCGGATTCCCCGACTATAGACAGAAAGCGCACATATACGGAACCCAAGGAAGGCTTTGTCCTGGTGGACGGCTACAACGTGATCCATGCCCTTCCCGAGCTTAAGGAACTGGCAGCTGCCGATATGGGTGCGGCCAGGATAAGGCTTCTTGATCTGGTGAGCAATTATAAAGGCATGAGGGATGAGCAGTTTATCGTGGTCTTTGACGCCTATACGGTAAAACGTAAGGGTGCCGATCTGGAGCAGTACAATAATATCAGTGTGGTATACACGCCCATGGCCCAGACTGCTGATGCTTATATTGAGAAATATGCCCACACCAATGCGCAGAAGTATGATATAACCGTTATCACTTCCGACGGTACGGAACAGGTCATAGTCAGGGGAGCGGGCTGCGCCCTTATGTCGGCCCGGGATTTTGAGGCCGAGCTCAGGCGCCTCGGAGACAGCCTCAGCGACTATCTTTCGTGAGTCATTCTGAGGAACGAAGTGACGACGCATATCACACCATGAAATGGTGTGATGCCGCCCCGACGAGGGGTTGCGAAGCAACAGGAAGAATCTTTCTTAAAGTATAAAAAAAAATGAATCTACCCGAAGAATACAAAAAAAACATGCAAACCCTCCTCGGGGAGGAAGCGAAAGACTTTTTTGCGGCCATGGACAGGGAATCTGTCCTGAGCCTGAGGCTTAATCCCCTGAAAAAATATGAAGGCAATGCAGTTGACATAACTTCGGTTTTTCCCTCAGCAAATGAGACTGTGCCCTGGGAAAGTTCAGGAAGATACTATGCTGATCCGGACAGGCCCGGAAAACATCCCCTTCATGCTGCGGGTGCATATTATATTCAGGAGGCCAGTGCCATGGCTCCGGCTTCCCTTCTGATGGCAGGTCCGCAAAGGGGAGAGGAGAAGATCCTGGATCTGTGTGCCGCCCCCGGGGGAAAGACCACCCAGATCGCTTCATATATGAAGGGCAGAGGTCTTCTTGTGGCAAATGAGATCGTGGCCTCAAGAGCAAAGATATTGTCGGAAAATGTGGAACGCTGCGGAATAAGGAACTGTATAGTTACCAACTGCTCACCGCAGGAACTCTCCGGCAGATTTGTTTCTTTCTTTGACAGGATAATGGTGGATGCACCTTGTTCGGGAGAGGGCATGTTCCGGAAAAACCCGGAGGCTGTTAACGAGTGGTCGCCGGAGAATGTCAGGCTTTGTGCGGACCGTCAGGATGAGATCCTGGACTGCGCGGCGTCCATGCTTTTGCCGGGAGGGATCCTTGTCTACTCCACCTGCACCTTTAATCCCCGGGAGGATGAGGGAAGTGTTTTTAGATTCCTTGAGAGACATCCGGAGTTCTCAGTTGATGATTCGGTTAACATAATGCCAAAACCAGTTGACATAACTCTCGATCTGCCCATAGACAGAACGGATAGCACCGGCATTGGCACCGGATCGGGTATGGTTGACATAATGCATAAATGTCGTATCCTTCCCCACAGGAACAGGGGAGAGGGACAGTTTTTTGTAAGACTCAGAAAAGAAGGGACTTATCAGGCTGGACAGGTCATGGATAAGAGCGTTGAAGAATATTGCGATAGTTTACATAAAATTCTAAACAAAGATCAGGTAAAATATTTTGAAGAGTGGTGCGATAAGTTGTTTGGAGGTTTACATAAATTTTTGGAGGTGATATCCCGTGTCTCTGATGATGATATTGATCGTTGCTGTCGTGGTGATAGCTGCGGCAGTGATCGGTTTTACTTCGAAGTAAGGATTTTCGGAACCAATCTTTATCTTGTACCCGCGCCTTTGCCGGATCTTTCCGGCCTTAAGGTGAACAGATGGGGCCTGCATCTTGGTTCCTTTGAAAAGAAGCGGTTTGAGCCTTCCCATGCCCTGGCTCTGGCGCTGGGAAAGGCTGATGTGAAATACAGTGTGGATCTGTCCTGTGATGAAGCTGTGCAATACCTTAAGGGTATGACCGTATCCCTGCCTGATGAAGGTGCTTCTGGCTGGATCCTTGTCTGCACCCTTGGCTGTTCTTTGGGCTGGGGCAAGGCCGTAGGCGGGATCCTGAAAAACCATTATCCCAGGGGCCTGAGATGGATGTAGAAAGATCCTGAAAGAAGCTTGTATTATGAAAAACGGGATTATAAGATACAATCTCATAGATGCCATCCGGGGCCTGACCATCATCAGCATGATCCTTTTTCATGCCTGCTGGGATCTGGTATACTTTGGCATGATATCTCCCGATTTCATGAAGGCGCTCCCCGCCGTTATCTGGCAAAAGAGTATCTGCTGTACCTTTATTTTTATTTCGGGTTTTGTTTTCTGTCTGGGGAAAAGACACGTAAAGCACGCTCTGGTGACCCTGGGCTGCGGTATCCTGATAACCCTGGTCACCTGTATATTCATGCCCGATGCAAGGGATATCTTTGGCGTTCTCTGGCTTTTGGGCATCAGTACTTTCATAGGCATGCTCATAAAGCCCTGCCTTGAAAAGAGCAAAGTATTCTGTGTTATTGTTTTTGTACTCTGTTTTGTCCTGTTTATATTGTTTCAGGATCTTGTCAGAGGGTATATCGGAGTCGGCGGTACTCCGTTAATTTATCTTCCTTCATTCCTTTACAGGAATTATGGCACAGCCCTGCTGGGCTTTCCCTTCAGAGGTTTTTATTCATCCGATTATTTTCCGGTCCTGCCCTGGAGTCTTTTATATGTATGCGGTCTTTGTTCTTATCTGATCTTTTTCGAAACGGACTCAGGGGAGTCCGGCTTTGGGACAAAAAAAGAAGGGACCGTGAAGCTTCTTACGAAAGACATACCCTTTCTTTCGTTCATCGGCAGGCATTCCCTGCTGATATATATGCTCCATCAGCCCCTTATCTTTGGCTTAGTGTATCTGTTATATTCTATTTCACACTGATGCTGATCCTGTATTTTTTATCCAGATATTTATAGCTTACCTTCAGTTTGTTTTTCTGCGAGGTATTTATAAGCAGCGTATTCCCCGATACGGAGGAAGTGTTTTGGGCATCTTTTTCGATACGAAGTTCCCCGCCGTCGATCCGGGTTTTGAAAAGCTGCATCAGGGAAAGTGTCTGTATGCCGTTTTCCGATACGGAAAAGGTTTTGGCAGCCTTCTGGGCTTTGGGGGTTTCCGTTGTAAAATGCACCGTGTATACCGCATCATCCGCCATCCTGAAGGTGACGGGGCCGCTGCTCTTAAGGGTGAGGGTGGCCAGAGAGGTGTTTTTATCGATCTTCACCTTTGCCACGGCTTTGTCGCAGATCACTTCCTTTACGGGTGCCTTGGTGGTGATCTTTGATTTCTTTATGCAGGATACCGAGAGTGTATCCACCCCTGACCCTTTCACATTGGAAAAATCGATGAAAAGTTTCCTGGAAGAGGACATAAAAGTGTCCAGGGCGAGAGTGTCAAAGGAGGATGCAAAGGACTGTCCGTTGAGTGGAGTCACCTGTTTTTGTTTTTCGTAACCGGGCCCCGGTGCAGGTTCGGGAGTGGGTTTCGGAACCGGCTTGGGAGTGGGCACGGGTTCGGGAGTGGGAGTGGGCTTGGGCTCGGGGCCCGGCTCATCCCCTGAATTTGCGGGATCTTCGGCTATATTGAGCATCACCTGATCGTAGTTTTCCTTCGATATGGGGAGGACTGCCGTGGTCAGGTTTGTGAGCCAGGTGTTGCCGTTTTTCCTCCTTACGCTCAGCGGGTTCAGCAATACGGAGTACATACTTTTAAGGTTCAGATCTCCTACGCTGTCAGACAGAGTACCGGTGTCTGATATGACATAGGCCATTTTGTTGTCCGTGCCCGTGTAGATCATGGTATGTCCGGGGAAGTAGAACAGCGTCCCGGCAGGCATATAGTACATGGCCTTAAGCTTCTGTTCATCAGTCATTTTGTCAAAGCTGAAAGCTTTTCCCGGGAGCAGCTGCTGCCAGGTGGTATTTCTGGGCAGGTACAGTCCGAAGCACTTGTAGACATTATGCGTAAACAAAGAGCAATCCATGGAATCCAGCATACCGCCCCAGCCGTACCGGTCTCCCAGTGAATTAAAGGCCAGATCCATCAGGTTGGCCTGTGTCATATCAAGGTAACCTTCATGGACATCATAGTGCTGGGAGATCAGGGCTATGCTTTTTACATATCTTCCGTTTTCATCTCTTGTGGGCAGATATACCACATGGTTGTTCCAGCTGCCCCTTTCGGTAAATTTCTTTGGCATTCCGTCTTTTGAAACGCTTTTGAGTATGGTGGCAAAGGTCAGCTTTACTTCCGAAGTGGCGGGAACATATACGGACGGCTCCAGGCGGATCTGGTTCTGTGTGACTATGATAAAGTCATCGGATAAAGGATCCACATCCCAGGCGTCCAGCCATTCGTCCCTGTTTTGGCAGACGGCCAGATCCATGGCGTCCACCCAGCCGGTGCAGTTGTCCGTATAACCCCAGTAAAAATCGTTTCCGCTGACGGTGGCTTTTTGCTTGATGATAAAGGGCTCGTTTATATTGATGGCGGAATTGACTACTTCGTCATCTCCGTCAGTGGCGGTAAAACCGATATATTCCCTGACGGGAACGGATCTGACGGGAGTACGCTTTATTGCCACCGCATATTGGATCTGCCTGTTTTCCTCATCGTACCCGTTGCCGCTCACGGCGTTGTAAAGGTTTTGACAATAGCCCTTCGGATCGCTTATGAGCTTCTGGTCTGCATAGAACTGCGTCTTGCTCATCAGTCTGTTGTCGTTGGGATTCAGTATGGAAGCAGCCAGACTGTTGCGGAGCGTCAGTGCGTTGTAGTCAGTGGGCATGTTTTTCAGATCGTACATATTTGTGCCCTTTGTATGAAGGGAATCGTAATTCAGTTTTTCGATCTCCTCCGGTGTGATGAGAAGCTTATCCGCAGATCCGAAACCTTCATTCCTGTCGTACCAGTAAACGGAATGACACATCTCCTCAGTCACGCCTGTGGCTGTCTCCACAAAACCCAGTGTTTCCTCCGTTATATCCTGTGTCAGGGTGATGGTTTCGCCGTCAGGGGAGCTTTGATATATGATGCCGCCTTCCGATCCGGTGGGTGATGCTCCGTATGAGGGAACAGCGCCGCACAGGAAAAGGGCAGTGCTCATTAGCAGAGCGGTTTTTTTCATTTGATCTTTTTTCATGTTTGACTCCTTGGACATCCGTTTAAAATGTAGTTTTTATAGTATATCATCGTTTTTGTTAAATGCAAGTTTGGAATTTGACATTACGTCTTTTGTCTTGATAAAATATACGAAAAACCATTCCGGATCAGAATGGTTTTTGTGGGAAATCCACAGAATGACGGAGAGGTCTGTAACTATATGAAAAGGGGGATGTGTATCATGACTGAGAACAGAACACGTATCGCCAACGAAGAGACAGCAAAGAAGGGACTTACGGTACTTGATGAATTCAGGGAAGAAACGAAGGAACCTATGGAGAGGACTACTGCTCTTCTTATGAAGCTTCTTGAGGATAACAAGGATACCGAATATGGCAGGAAATACGGATTTTCACAGATCCACAGTGTAGAAGAATATCAAAAAAAGGTTCCGGTGGTGGTATATGACGATATCGCGGAGTATCTTTCGCGCATGATGGAGGGAGAGAAGAACATACTCACGGCTTATGAGTATGATCATTTTAATGAGACCTCCGGCACTGTGGGCGTGCCTAAGGTGGTGCCCATGACCGGCCTTCAGTCCGATGTGTACAGTAAATACAATTATCTGTATATGTACGGCGTGATGAAGGAAAATCTGGAGGATGACTGGATGGAGGGCAGATGCTTCTGTACCTCCAGCGGAAACTGCAGGACTTTAAAAAGCGGTCTTACCGTAGGCGAGGCTTCCGCCAAAATGGCTGATTATATCAAAGGCGGCAAGGAAGCCCTGGATGCCATGGTAAGGACTGTGTATACCTCTCCCTTAGAGGGGCTGAATCCCGAGCACGGCGCCGACACCAAGTATATACATACCCGTTTTGCCCTTATGGATAGGGAGGTGAGGGGTATGATCACAGGATTTTACAGTGTGATAGTCCTGTTCTTAAGATATATAGAGGATAAATATGATATCCTGATACATGATATAGAGACCGGAACCATATCCGAAGATATCGAGATGCCCGACAGTGTGAGAGAGAGCCTTCTGAAAAAAATAGAACCCATGCCCGAGAGGGCACAGGAACTCAGGGAGGCTTTTGAGAACGGTATCGATGAGCCCTGGATCAGGAAGGTCTGGCCGCATTTTACCTATATGGCGGGCGCGGGCGGCGACGGCTTTGAGATATATGACAGGCAGATAAAGGAGCATTTTACCGGTCCCGGGATCAGGAATATATATTCCGGTATCACTGCATCGGAGGGCCTGTGGTCGGTTCCCTCCGGGGTAGACGATTTTGACAGCATACTGGTACCGTCGGCAGCCTTTGTGGAATTCCTTCCGGTGGAGGCCGGGGATGATCTTACGAAATGTGTGACTCTTGACAAGCTGGAGGAGGGCAGGACCTATGAGCTCATCGTCACAAATTTAAGCGGCTTCTACCGCTACAGGATGAGTGATGCGGTGAAGGTCACCGGCTTTTACAATAAGACTCCCAAGGTTCAGTTCATGTACAGGGTGAACCGTACCATAAATCTGGCCGAGGAAAAGACTACGGAAAAGGCGCTTCAGATCACGGTGGAGAATACCTGCAGGGAAATGGGGATAGATCTGGCCGACTTTTCGGTTTATCCCAATACGGATGTCACTCCCAACCGTTATGATTTCCTGATAGAGCCGACAAAGGAAATAGATGAATTTGATATGGAGGCTCTTGGCGAATGTTTGTATAAACACCTTGTGGAGGCTAATCCGGTATACAAGGACTGTGTGGATGATAACTGGCTGGATAAGCCCGGGGTGTATTTCCTGCAGCCACAGACAGCCATATTGTACCGTGATATGATGGTCTTTAAAGGAGCGTCGATGAATCAGCTGAAACCTGTGCGTGTTATCATGAATGAAAGACAGCGAAAGTTTTTCTTCCATCTCATACAGGAAATAAAGCAGGTATGAGCGGTCAGGAAACAGCGTATTACAATGCGACGGTTTATACCATGGATGACAAACAGCCGGTGGCCGGGGCTTTTACGGTAAAGGATGGGCGTTTTTTGTCCGTCGGTGACGATCCCATAGCCGGAAACTGCTCTGAAAGGATAGATCTGGGTGGCTGCTGCGTGATCCCCGGGCTGGTGGATTCCCATTGTCATCTTTTGGCGGGTATTAAAAGATATGAATATGGAGTCATATATCTTCCCTCCGATACCCTCCCCCCGGATCTGGGTGAGGTCCTTGCAGAAATGATAAAAGAAGAGGATTCCCCGGATGTTCCGGTCATTGCAGCCATGGGTATAGATCTGTCTCTGGGTGAGTTTTGTGCACGTGACATAGACCATGTGATAAGCGATAAGCCCGTGCTGGTCTTTTCCGGTGACGGACATGCTCTTTTGATGAACAGCAGGGCCATGGAGCGTCTGGGGATCGGCAAGGATACGGCGGATCCCGGGGAGCACAGCTTTTTTAAAAGATACCCCGACGGGACGCCTACAGGCCTGGTGATCGAGATACCTGCCATGAAGCAGTGCATGGGCCTTATGGATGAAAATGACACAGACTTTGAGACAGTCATTGCCCAGCTTTGCAGGGACTGTGCTTCATATGGCTATACGACTGTTTTTGACGCCTCTTCTGTCGATGACGATGATCTGTCGCTTTTTGATCAGCTTAAAAAGTCAGATGAGGAAGGTTCCCTTTTGATGAGGATAGCGGCAAGCTTTCGTTATACCGGGGAGGAGGACCTGAGCGATGCACAGGTCCTTGAGATCTTACATAAGCTCCGCAGTGAATATTCCTCCGGACGTTTTTTCTGCAACACTCTGAAGCTGATCGCGGATGGGACCCTGGAAGAGCATACGGCTTTACTTCGCAGGCCCTATTGTGATACGGCGGATGTGTATGGCAGCAGGATGATCTCTGTCTGTGAGATGGAAAGGATCGCAAAGCTTTCGTCGGATATGGGCTTTAATATCCATATCCATGCCATCGGTGACAGGGCTGTGGGAGAGACGCTGGATATTCTTGGTAATATCAAAGGCTGCAGCGGTACCAGGACCATTGCCCATAACCAGCTGTATGCTCCTGAGGATATCAGCAGGATATTGTCCGATAAGGATATTTTCTTTCAGACCACTCCCTACTGGGTCATCGCGGATGAATTCACCCAAAGGGCTCTGGGTGAGGACAGATACGCTCTTCAGTTCCCGGTGGCCACAATGATAAGGAACGGTGTCAGGGTCAGCTTTGGAAGCGACAGCTGTCTTGAGGAGACTACCGTGAATCCCTTCCTTGGCATGTTCATGGCTGTTGCAAGGGGAATAAAAGAATATGAAGGCCTTTGTTTTCCTCCTCCCGGCGAGGGGATCGGCAGACAGGACTGCCTTAGGGCGTATACATTAAACGGAGCGGCACAGCTTGGTATCGCCCATGAGACAGGCAGTATCGAAGCAGGAAAGTCTGCGGATTTTGCGGTCCTTGACAGGGATATCATGCACTGTGATATGGAGGAGCTTAAGGACACAAAGGTCCTTGAGACCTTTCTTTCGGGGAAGAGGACCTGGATCAGGCAGATATAGAACTGAATGAACGAAAAAACGGTTGCCGGATATCAAAATTAAAACATGCTTGACAAATTAGCGCAAGCTAACTATAATGTCGGTGGTTAGAGATTTCTAACCACCTTTTTT
>JAEEZH010000068.1 GCA_016288495.1 Lachnospiraceae bacterium | reverse complement strand
TTCACTCTTAAATCCGCCCGTGTCCGCAAAAGCTTCAAACGGTGCCGAAGTGGCAAGCAGGCAGGCACAAAGAAAGGCCGCCGTGATCCTTTTTAACACTCCTCTTCCCATATCTCCCTCCATCAGCCGACAAATAAATTTACGTTTTAAAAACACAGACTACCTTATATCATGAATGAAAAGTCCCGAACGGAGCTTTGGCTCAAACCAGGTGGACTTGGGTGGCATCAAAAGCGAAGCATCAGCCACGGCGAAAAGCTCCGAGATGCTGGTGGGATACATGGATATGGCCATGACGCAGTCGTCCATGGCACGCCTTTCCAGTTCCTTAAGTCCCCTTATGCCTCCCACAAAATCGATCCTCTTATCGGTCTTGGGATCATCGATCCCAAGGATCGGTGCGATAAACGCATCGTGGATGATGCTCACATCCAGGCCCTTGACGGGATCATCGCTTTTTATATCATCGTGAGCCCTGAGCACATACCAGCCGCTGTTTCTTAAGAAGAGTCCGAACTCCCCCTTCCTTCCGGGAGAAACCGCAGCGTCAGCCTTTTCCACATCAAAAGACGCTTCCAGCTCACCCAGCAGTTCTTCCTCAGACAGGCCGTTCAGATCCTTTATCACCCGGTTGTAATCAAAGATCTTTAATTCATCATCCTGAAAGAGCACGCACAAAAAGTAATTGAATTCCTCGTCTCCCCCATAACCCGGATTTTCCTGTCTGCGCTTTTGGGATACCCTGACTGCCGAAGCTGCCCGGTGATGTCCGTCCGCGATATAGATCGCACCCATACCGCCGAAGGCTTCCCTGATGGCGGCTATATCCTCTTTCTTATCTATCTTCCAGCCTCTGTGGCCTATATTGTCATCCGATACAAAATCAAAAATGCTCTCCCCCGACTTTATCCTGTCCGTGATATTTTTGATCACCTCGTTATGTTTATGAGCCAGGAAGATAGGTCCCGTCTGTGCACCGCATTCACCTACGTGGCGGATCCTGTCCTCCTCCTTGTCGGCTCTGGTATTTTCATGTTTTTTGATCACATTATTAAGGTAATCGTCCACCGATGCGCAGGCCACTATTCCTGTCTGTGCCCTGCCGTCCATGGTAAGCTCGTAAATATAGTAGACCGCCTCTTCATCCTGTGCGAACTCTCCCTTGTCAAACATCCCCCACAGAAGATCATGGGCCTTTTGATATACCCTGTCCTCATAGGGTGAGGTGCCTTCCTCAAAAGCTGTTTCCGCCCTGTCTATCTTCAAAAAGCTCAGGGGTTCCTTTTCCACTACCGCCCTGGCTTCCTTTGAGCTGTACACGTCATAGGGAAGTGCCGCAATCCTCTCAGTCAGATCAGCCCTGGGTCTGATCGCCTTAAACGGAATGATAACTGCCATGTCAAAATCCTCCTCTTTTCACCTTTTTATATGTCTACCTTTGTCTTGCCGCCAAGGAACGTGGGAAGCGATTTCCCGTCTTTTTTCCACTGGGCGTATTCCGCGGTTGCCGCAAACATCACATCCCCCGACGAATTGAGGGCCGTCTCCACCGAATCCTGGATCACTCCTATGACGAATCCCACGCCCACCACCTGCATGGCCACGTCGGCATGTACGCCGAAAAGCGAGCAGGCCATGGGGATCAAAAGCAAAGATCCGCCGGCCACTCCGGAGGCACCGCAGGCTGCCAGAGTCGAAATGAACGCCAGCACCAGCGCCGTGGGAAGGGACACCTGTATTCCCATTGTATTTGCTGCTGCAAGAGACATAACGGCTATGGTAACGGCAGCGCCGTCCATGTTTATGGTGGCGCCCAGAGGAATGGATACGGCATACATCTCCTTATCCATTCCCAGCCTTTTGCAAAGTTCCATATTCACCGGTATATTTGCCGCCGAGCTTCTGGTAAAAAATGCCGTCAGCCCCGATTCCCTTAAGCACCTGAACACCAGGGGATAAGGGTTTGTCTTAAGGACTATGCCCGCCAGCAGCGGATCCACCACCAGCGCCACAAAGAGCATGCAGCCCACCAGCAGGAGAAGCAGCTTTCCGTAATCCACAAAAATGGAAAGACCGTTGGTGGACACATTTGTATAGACCAGTCCCATTATTCCGAAGGGAGCCAGGTTGATTACCCATCTCACCGCCTGGGATATCATATTTGAGATATCCTCGAACACCTTCTTTGTCCCCTCGTTCGCCAGCTTCTTTGCGGCAAGTCCCAGGACAACCGCCCAGAAAAGTATGCCGATATACCTGCCTTCCACCAGTGAACCCACAGGATTCGCCACCATATTCACCAGAAGGTTGGACAGCACCTCCCCCACTCCCGTGGGGACCACATCCGCCTCTGCCGTCTGTGCCAGCACCAGGGTCTGGGGAAAGATGAAGCTGGCGATCACCGCCACAAAGGATGCGAGAAACGTGCTCACCATATACAGCAGTATAACCGTTCCGAACCGGGAATCCAGCTTATCCTCTCCCCTGGCAAGGGCCGAGAGCACCAGCACGAATACCAGTACCGGAGCGATGGCCTTTAATGCGCCCACGAACAGATCCCCCAGAATGGGGATCACCGGCAGGTCCTTGAACAGGACTCCCAGCAGGGCGCCTGCCACCAGACCGATGACTATCCTTAAGATCAGGCTTGTTTTGTTGTACTTTTCTAATATCTTCATTTCTTCCTCCTATGATTATTATTCTTTTCTTTCTATGAGTATGGATATCACCACAAACACCAGCAGCAGATAGGGATAAAACAGCCCGGGAATGATATCTATGCTGGAGATCCCCGCAAGGGACGCCGCCACCAGAAGCTGGGCGCCGTAAGGGATCAGCCCCTGCATGACGCAGGAACAGGTGTCAAGCAATGATGCCACCTTTTCCGGTTCTATACCGAATTCCCTGCTTATATCCTTTGCGATGGGCGCGGCGATCACTATGGCCACGGTATTGTTTGCGGTGGCCACATCCATGAGTGAGGTCAGCAGCGCTATGCCGAACATGCCCCCTTTTTTTCCTGAAAAATGTGTCCTGATAAAATCCAGTATAGCCTTGAAACCGCCGTTTTCCCGTATCAGGGCGGCAATGGAGGATACCAGTATGGTGACTATCATGGTCTCGAACATACCTGCGGTACCGTTTCCCATGGAGGTAAAGGCGCTGATATAATCGATGCTCCCGGTCATGATACCCACCACCAGGAACAAAATGATACCGATAAAAAGAACTATGAAGACATTTATCCCCACCAGAGCCAGGATCAGGACTATGAAATAGGGGATCGCCCTGAAGATGTTGTAATCGTAATGAGTGACCGCCACCGGTCCTCCCCTTAAGGCCGTGACGATCAGTACCACCAGAGTGAGTGCCGCCGCAGGAAGGGCCACCTTTATATTCACCCTGAATTTATCCTTCATCTTTATGCCCTGGGTCTTTGTGGCCGCTATGGTGGTATCGGAAACAAAGGAAAGATTGTCGCCGAACATGGCGCCTCCCACCACGGTCCCCACACACAGGGGGAGTGAAAAACCTCCGTTCTGGGCCGCCTGGGCTGCCACCGGCACCAGCACCGTAATGGTGCCCACACTGGTTCCCATGGACATGGATATGAGGCAGGCGATCAAAAACAGTCCCGGTATGGCCAGCCGCCCGGGGATACAGGAAAGCAAAAGATTCGCGGTGCTCTCCGCTCCCCCCGCCTGTTTGGCTATGCCGCCGAAGGCTCCCGCAGCCAGAAAGATGAACAGCATGATGGTGATATTGTCATCACCTATGGCACCTGCACAGCAGTGTATCTTTTCATCAAAAGAAAGGCCGGGATTCTGTAAAAACGCAATGATGAGGGCGATGGAAAAAGCCACCACCACCGACATTATATAAAACCCCATCTGCCCTTCCACCGGTTTGATATATTCATACCAGATACCCGTTCCCAGATAAAGGAACAGAAAGACCAGTATTGGCAAAAGCGCGCCCCAGTTCGCTTCTTTTTCTTTCATATTACTTCTCCTGATAAGATTCTTCGCTACGCTCAGAATGACATATTATCCGCTTCGTTCAGAATGACACACACAACCTTTTTCAGAATACCATAAATCAGCATAAAAAACCACAAAAAAGAGGAACGGCACATTCACCGTTCCTCTTAATATTTTCAGCGTTCATGCTTTCACGCCGTGATCCGGCAGATGCATGTCTGAGCCTGCCACATCAGATGGCAGATCACTTAGCCTTGATGCTGGCAGCTTCCTTTGCAACCTTCTCGAGAGCTGCAAGAGCCTCCTTGGGAAGTGCATCGTATCCGCCGATCTTCTCCTCGAAGCCCTTTACTGCATCTACACGGTTATCCATTGCAGCCTGGAGAGCCTTTACATACTTGGCATCCTTAAGGTCGGGAGTGAAGTCTCCGCTCTGGCCTGACCACTTGGTCATGATCTGGATGTCGGAGAAAGGTCCCCACTTCTCCCACTTAGCCTTGCCCTCTACGATGGTCTCAAGGATTCCGAGGG